>NZ_JBICYT010000013.1:0-130695 GCF_043201215.1 Streptomyces sp. NPDC048331
GAGTACGTCCGGTACACGGGCGCCCCTCCGCCTTGCGAGGCACCGCACCGGACGACCCGGGCTCATCCGACAAGATCCGAAAGAGACGACCTAGCGCTTGCGTTCGACTCTACGTTCGTCCCAGACGGGTTCCTGAGTCTCCCGCACAACACCGTCCGAACCGAAGACCAGGTAACGGTCAAATGTGCGCGCGAACCACCGGTCGTGCGTGACGCACAGCACAGTGCCGTCGTACGCCTCCAGTCCGTCCTGCAGGGCCTCGGCCGACTCCAGGTCCAGGTTGTCCGTCGGCTCGTCCAGCAGCAGCGCCGTGGTACCCGCCAGCTCCAGCAGCAGGATCTGGAAACGCGCCTGCTGCCCGCCCGAGAGCTTCTCGAACGGCTGCTCGCCCTGGCGCTCCAGCTCGTACCGGCGCAGGGCGCCCATCGCCTGCCCCAGCGGCTTGGCCGCCTCCGTCCACAGGATGTCGACGAGGGTCCGCCCGAACAGCTCCGGGTGGGCGTGGGTCTGCGCGAAATGGCCGGGAACCACCCGCGCGCCCAGCTTCCACGTACCCGTGTGCTTGACGTCCTCGCCCGCCATCAGGCGCAGGAAGTGCGACTTGCCCGAACCGTTCGAGCCGAGGACCGCGACCCGCTCCCCGTAGAAGATCTCCAGGGAGAACGGCTTCATCAGGCCGGTCAGCTCCAGGTTCTCCACGGTCAGGGCGCGCACGCCCGTCCGCCCGCCCTTGAGCCGCATCTTGATGTCCTGCTCGCGCGGCGGCTCCGGCGGCGGGCCGGCGTCCTCGAACTTCTTGAAGCGGGTCTGCATCGCGTGGTAGCGCGAGGCCATGTCGGGGCTGATCGCGGCCTGGTTGCGCAGCCGCAGCACCAGCGCCTTCAGCCGCGCGTGCTCCTCGTCCCAACGCCGCTTGAGCTCCTCGAAGCGCGCGAAGCGCTCCTTGCGGGCGTCGTGGTAGGTCGCGAAGCCCGCGCCGTGCACCCAGACGTCGGAGCCCGTCGGGCTCGCCTCCAGGCTGATGATCTTCTCGGCGGCCTGGGTCAGCAGCTCCCGGTCGTGGGAGACGAAGAGCACCGTCTTGCGGGTGGCCTTCAGCTGCTCCTCCAGCCAGCGCTTGCCGGGAACGTCCAGATAGTTGTCCGGCTCGTCGAGCAGCAGCACCTCGTCGGGCCCGCGCAACAGCGCCTCCAGCACGAGCCGCTTCTGCTCACCGCCCGACAGCGTGCGCACCTCGCGGAACTGCGCGGAGTCGTACGGGATCGCCAGCGCGGCCATGGTGCAGACGTCCCACAGCGTCTCCGCCTCGTACCCCTGGACGTCCGCCCAGTCGCTCAGCGCCTGCGCGTAGGCCATCTGGGCGGCCTCGTCGTCCACCGTCAGGATCAGCTGCTCGGCGGCGTCCACCGCCTTGGCCGCCTCCCGGATGCGCGGCTGGGCCACCGAGACCAGCAGGTCCCGTACGGTCGTCTCGTCCCGCACCGAGCCCACGAACTGCGACATCACGCCGAGGCCGCCGGAGACGGTGATCCCGCCGCCGTGCGGCTTGAGCTCACCGGAGATCATCTTCAGCAGGGTGGTCTTACCGGCCCCGTTCGCCCCGACGAGCGCGACGACCGACCCCTCCCCCACACGGAAGGAGACGTCAGGGAGCAGTACCCGCCCGTCGGGAAGGTAGTACTCCAGGTGGCTGGCTTCGAGATGTCCCATGCCGGGCATTGTCCCGGTCCGGCGCCCATCCGCCCAAACGGATTAGCCGGGCGCCGACGGGGGTGGTCAGCAGCAGCCGGCGGCCGGCAGGGTCCGCATGTTGCGGGCTTCCTTGCTGCGGGCGGCCAGCAGCTCGTCGGCCGGGTAGCCGACCTCCTCCAGGGTCAGGCCGTGCGGCTTGACCACGTGCACCGAGGAGTCCCGTACCGCGGCCGCCAGCACCTTGCCGGGCCAGTCGGTGGGCCGGTGCCCGTCGCCGACGTGCAGCAGCGCGCCCACCAGCGAGCGGACCATGTTGTGGCAGAAGGCGTCGGCGCGGACGGTCGCGGTGATGATCCCGTCCTCGGCGCGCTCCCAGCTGAGCTGCTGGAGCGTACGGATGGTCGTGGCGCCCTCGCGCTTCTTGCAGTACGCGGCGAAGTCGTGCTCGCCGAGCAGCGGGGCGGCGGCCTCGTTCATGGCGTCCACGTCGAGCGGCCACTGGTGCCACAGCACGTGCCCGCGGCGCAGCGGGTCGACGCCGCCCTGGTGGTCACCGACGCGGTAGGCGTAGCGGCGCCAGATGGCGGAGAACCGCGCGTTGAACCCCTCGGGGGCCTCGGCGACCTTCCACACCCGTACGTCGTGCGGCAGCCGGCCCGCGAGGCGGCGCAGCAGCCTGTCCTGGTGCTCGGCCCACACCTCCTCGGCGAGGTCGAACTGCGCGACCTGACCGCGGGCGTGCACGCCCGCGTCGGTCCGCCCGGCCACGGTCAGCTCGACCGGGTCCGGCAGCCGCATCACGGTCTGCAGGGCGCTCTCCAGCTCGCCCTGGACGGTCCGCAGCACGCGCTGCTTCGCCCAGCCGGAGAAGTCCTTGCCGTCGTAGCTCAGGTCCAGCCGCACCCGGACGTGCCCGGGCTCCACCTCGTCACTCACGTGACCGATCCTCTCAGAAGCACCCATATGCAGAACGGGCCCGCCCCGGAAGGGGGCGGGCCCGTTCAGAGCCGTTCAAGCAAGCGTGATCCCGAGGGATCAGGCCTCCTTGGTCTCCTCGGCGGGGGTCTCGACAGCCTCCGCCTCCTTGACCGCGCGCTTGGTGGCGGCCTCGGCCTCACCGGTGGCCTGCTGGGCGACCGTAAGGGCCTCGACCAGCTCGATCACGGCCATCGGGGCGTTGTCGCCACGACGGTTGCCGATCTTGGTGATGCGCGTGTAACCACCGGGGCGGTTCTCGTAGCGCGGGGCGATCTCGGTGAACAGCGTGTGCACGATGCTCTTGTCCGTGATCGTCTGCAGCACCAGGCGACGGTTGTGGATGTCGCCCTTCTTGGCCTTGGTGACCAGACGCTCGGCGTAGGGACGCAGGCGACGGGCCTTGGCCTCGGTGGTGGTGATGCGGCCGTGCTCGAAGAGCGCCTTCGCGAGGTTCGCGAGGAGGTGCTTCTCGTGCGCGGCGCTGCCGCCCAGACGGGCACCCTTTGCGGGACGCGGCATGGTGTTACTCCTTCATATCTGCACCGGCCGTGTCAGGTACCGGTGTCAGTTCCCCCGAGGCGGATGCCGCGGGAAAGTGTTCGGTTCAAGCCCGGCCGGCGACCTGGGCGAAAGCCTCGGCCGCCGGCGGCGGGATGAATCAGTACTGCTCGGTCTCGACGAAACCGGCGTCCGCGTCGTCGTCGGCGCCGAAGGCGTCGGCGGCGGCGGTCGGGTCGAATCCGGGCGGGCTGTCCTTGAGGGCCAGGCCCATGCCGGCCAGCTTCGCCTTGACCTCGTCGATCGACTTCGCACCGAAGTTGCGGATGTCGAGCAGGTCGGCCTCGGAGCGGGCGACGAGCTCACCCACGGAGTGGATGCCCTCGCGCTTGAGGCAGTTGTACGAGCGGACCGTGAGCTCGAGCTCCTCGATCGGCAGCGCCAGGTCGGCGGCCAGGGCGGCGTCCGTGGGGGACGGGCCCATGTCGATGCCCTCGGCGTCGATGTTGAGCTCGCGCGCCAGACCGAACAGCTCGACCAGGGTCTTACCGGCGGACGCCATGGCGTCACGCGGGCGCATGGCCTGCTTGGTCTCGACGTCGACGATCAGCTTGTCGAAGTCGGTGCGCTGCTCGACTCGGGTCGCCTCGACCTTGTAGGTGACCTTGAGGACCGGGCTGTAGATGGAGTCGACCGGGATACGGCCGATCTCCTGGCCCAGCTGCTTGTTCTGGACGGCGGAGACGTAGCCGCGACCGCGCTCGACGGTCAGCTCCATCTCCAGCTTGCCCTTGCCGTTGAGCGTGGCGAGGACCAGGTCCGGGTTGTGCACCTCGACACCGGCCGGGGGCGCGATGTCGGCAGCGGTGACCAGGCCGGGACCCTGCTTGCGCAGGTACATCACGACCGGCTCGTCGTGCTCCGAGGAGACGACCAGCTGCTTGATGTTGAGGATGATGTCGGTGACGTCTTCCTTGACGCCCGGCACGGTGGTGAACTCGTGCAGGACGCCGTCCACGCGGATGCTGGTGACAGCGGCACCCGGGATGGAGGACAGGAGGGTACGACGCAGCGAGTTGCCGAGGGTGTAGCCGAAGCCCGGCTCCAGCGGCTCGATCACGAACCGCGAGCGGTACTCGTCGACGACCTCTTCGGTCAGCGAAGGACGCTGAGCGATAAGCATGTCTGTGTTCCTTCATTCGTGGACGCCCACTATTTGACGCCCGACGGGATGCCGTACCGGGGGTACGGCTACTGCAAGGGTACGGGCGGCACGTCCCCCGAAGGGGTCGTACCGCCCGGACACTCAAGAACGCACAGGTGCGTCCGCTGCGTCAGACGCGGCGGCGCTTCGGCGGGCGGCAGCCGTTGTGCGGGGTGGGGGTGACGTCCTGGATCGAGCCGACCTCGAGGCCGGTGGCCTGGAGGGAGCGGATCGCGGTCTCGCGGCCGGAGCCCGGACCCTTCACGAAGACGTCGACCTTGCGCATGCCGTGCTCCTGCGCGCGGCGGGCGGCCGACTCGGCGGCCATCTGCGCGGCGAAGGGGGTGGACTTGCGCGAGCCCTTGAAGCCGACGTGGCCGGCGGAGGCCCAGGAGATCACGTTGCCCGAGGGGTCCGTGATCGAGACGATGGTGTTGTTGAACGTGCTCTTGATGTGGGCGTGCCCGTGAGCGACGTTCTTCTTTTCCTTGCGGCGCACCTTCTTGGCAGCGCCCTGACGACCCTTGGGGGGCATCTAAATCTCCTACGGGAGGTGGTCGGTCCTACAGCGCAAGACCGCTGAACAGGACTACTTCTTGCCCGGCTTCTTCTTACCGGCGATCGCGCGACGCGGGCCCTTGCGGGTACGCGCGTTGGTGCTGGTGCGCTGACCGTGCACCGGGAGGCCGCGACGGTGGCGGATACCCTGGTAGCACTGGATCTCGATCTTGCGGCGGATGTCGCCCTGGATCTCGCGGCGGAGGTCACCCTCGGTACGGAGGTTGGCGTCCACGTACTCGCGGATCTTGACGAGGTCCTCTTCGGCCAGGTCACGAACGCGGGTGTTCGGGTTCACGCCGGTGGAGGCGAGGATCTCCTTGGACCGGGTGCGCCCGATACCGAAGACGTAGGTGAGTGCGATCTCCACGCGCTTTTCGCGCGGGATGTCAACACCGGAAACGCGTGCCATTCAATGGCTCCTGTGTGTTCGGGGGTCTTCAGCAGAACCGACCCCGACCGCCGACCACCCGAAAGTGGGTGATGGTACGCCCGGGTCCCCGGCCCCCGCCGGAGGTGCCGCCGGCCCCGTGAAGGGCTGGGCGGGTTCTGCGTATGTACGTTTTCTTACGTCGCGCGAAGAACTGCGGAAGGCAGGTCGGTCGGCGTGCGTCAGCCCTGGCGCTGCTTGTGGCGCAGGTTGTCGCAGATGACCATGACCCGGCCGTGACGGCGGATCACCTTGCACTTGTCGCAGATCTTCTTGACGCTCGGCTTGACCTTCATGTTGGTGAGGTTCTCCGGGTCAGTGCCACCACCCGCACCGGGACGGATGCCCAGGCAGGAGTGAGAGCAAGATCTACTTGTATCGGTAGACGATCCGGCCACGCGTCAGGTCGTACGGAGACAGCTCCACAACGACCCGGTCATCGGGGAGGATGCGGATGTAGTGCATACGCATCTTGCCGCTGATGTGCGCGAGGACCTTGTGACCGTTCTGGAGTTCCACCTTGAACATCGCGTTCGGGAGGGACTCGATCACGGTGCCCTCGATTTCGATGGCACCTTGCTTCTTGGCCACGCTTCGCCTTTCGAATCGGCTACCTTGATCGGCTCCGTGCGCCATGCAGACATGGAAGTGCACGAGAGCCGACGAGTCAGTCTACGTCAGGGCACCCAGAAAGACGAATCCGGAAAGTTTGCCCCAGAGTCTAGATCATTAACCGAGGGGGTCCGGAGCCGTGGTGACTCCGTACTCCGCCAGCTTCGCCTTGCCGCAGTCCGGGCTGGTCAGGACGATGGGCCCGGCCTCCGTCAGCGCGATGGAGTGCTCCCAGTGCGAGGACCAGGTGCCGTCCGTGGTGATGACCGTCCAGTCGTCCGAAAGGACCTCCGTCTGGGCGGTGCCCAGGGAGACCATCGGCTCGATCGCCAGGCAGAGACCCGGCACGAGCTTGATCCCCTTGCCCCGCTTGCGCGAGACGTAGTTCAGCAGGTGGGGGTCCATGTGCATCTCGGACCCGATGCCGTGGCCGCCGTAGTCCTCGATGATCCCGAACTTGCCGAGGCTGTGCTCACCGGTGGTGGGGCGGGGCTGGCGCTTGATGTACGTCTCGATCGCCTTGGAGATGTCCACGAGGCGGTTGCCGAGCTTCATGGCGGCGATCCCGGCCCACATGGACTCCTCGGTCACCCGGGACAGCTCCACCAGCTCGGGCGCGTGCCCGGTGCCGACGAAGGCGGTGTACGCCGCGTCACCGTGCCAGCCGTCCACGATCGCGCCGGCGTCGATCGAGATGATGTCGCCGTCCTTGAGGACCGTCTTGTCGTCCGGGATGCCGTGGACGACGACCTCGTTCACCGAGGTGCAGATCGTCGCGGGGAAGCCGCCGTAGCCGAGGAAGTTCGACTTGGCACCGGCATCGGCGATGACCTTGCGGGCCACCATGTCCAGATCCCGCGTCGTGGCGCCCGGCACGGCCGCCTCACGGGTCGCAGCGTGGATCGCGGCGACGACCAGCCCTGCCTCGCGCATCTTCGCGATCTGCTCGGGGGTCTTGATCTGGACCATGGGAAATGCCTGCCCTTCTGTGCGGCCGAACCGCCGCCGCTCTCGCGGAGGTGGTTGCTCTCCGCTGTGGTTCCTCAATTATTGGCTGAGGTCGTCAGCATCCGCTTCACGCAGACGGCCGCGGCGTCTCGAGGACACCGCGGCCGTAGGCACGAACGGAGTACTACTTCTTGAGGGCGTCCATCGCGCGCTTCGTGACGTCCGCGACCTCACCGAGGGCCGGGATGGTCACCAGCAGGCCCTGGGCCTTGTAGTAGTCGATGATCGGCTCGGTCTGCGTGTGGTAGACCTCGAGCCGGTTGCGCACCGTGGCCTCGGAGTCGTCGCCGCGCTGGTACAGCTCGCCGCCGCAGGTGTCGCAGACACCCTCGGCCTTCGGCGGGGCGTACGTCACGTGGAAGACGTGCGAGGAGTCGTTGCGGCAGATCCGACGACCGGCGATCCGCTTGACGACCTCGTCCTCCTCGACCTCCAGGTCGAGGACGGCGTCGAGCTTCATGCCCTCGGCCTGGAGCATCACGTCGAGCGCCTCGGCCTGCGAGACGTTGCGCGGGAATCCGTCGAGCAGGAAGCCGTTCACGGCGTCCGGCTGTTCCATACGGTCCTTCGCCATGCCGATGGTCACCTCGTCGGGCACCAGGTCGCCGGCGTCCATGTACGCCTTCGCCTGCTTGCCCAGGTCGGTGCCCTGGCTGATGTTGGCCCGGAACAGGTCGCCCGTGGAGATGTGCGGAATCGACAGGTTCTTGGCAAGGAACGCGGCCTGCGTTCCCTTGCCCGCACCGGGCGGTCCAACGAGGACGATTCGCATCAGCGGAGGAACCCTTCGTAATTACGCTGCTGGAGCTGGCTCTCGATCTGCTTCACGGTTTCCAGACCCACACCCACGATGATCAGGATGCTCGTCCCGCCGAACGGGAAGTTCTGGTTCGCTCCGAAGCCGGCCAACGCCATCGTCGGCACAAGAGCGATGAGACCCAGGTACAGCGACCCCGGCCAGGTGATCCGGTTGAGTACGTAGCTGAGGTACTCGGCGGTAGGCCGACCCGCGCGGATGCCCGGGATGAACCCACCATACTTCTTCATGTTGTCTGCAACTTCCTCGGGGTTGAACGAGATCGCCACGTAGAAGAACGCGAAGAAGACGATCAGGAGGAAGTAGGCGGCGATGTAGTACGGGTGGTCGCCCTTGACGAAGTGCTTCTGGATCCACGTGGCCCAGCCGGCCTGGGATCCGCTGAACTGCACGACCAGCGCCGGGATGTAGAGCAGCGACGAGGCGAAGATGACGGGGATGATGCCCGCCTGGTTCACCTTGAGCGGGATGTAGGTCGAGGTACCGCCGTACGCACGGCGGCCGATCATGCGCTTCGCGTACTGGACCGGGATCCGGCGCTGCGCCTGCTCGACGAAGACCACCAGGCCGACCATCGCGAGGCCCACGAGCATCACGACACCGAACTCGACCCAGCCGTCCGCGATCTTGCCCTGGAGCTTGATCTGCCAGAGGGCGCCGATGAAGCCGGCGGCGATCGAGATGAACATGAGGATCGACATGCCGTTGCCGATGCCGCGGTCGGTGATCAGCTCACCGAGCCACATGACGACGCAGGTACCGGCGGTCATGGTGATCACCATGACGACCGTGGTGAAGATCGAGCGGTCGGGGACGATATCGCGGGCGGCCGAGCAGCCCTGGAACAGGGCACCCGTGCGGGCCGTGGCGACGAGGCCCGTGCCCTGCAGGATCGCCAGCGCGACCGTCAGATAGCGCGTGTACTGAGTGATCTTCGCCGTGCCGGACTGGCCCTCTTTCTTGAGGGTCTCCAGCTTCGGGATGACCACGGTCAGCAGCTGCAGAATGATGCTCGCCGTGATGTAGGGCATGATCCCGAGCGCGAAGATCGTGATCTGCAGCAGCGCACCGCCGCTGAACATGTTGACCAGACCGAACAGCCCATTGCTGCTGCCCGCCTGGTCGACACAGATCTGAACGTTCTTGTAGCTCACGCCGGGTACCGGGATATGGGACCCGAGCCGGAACAGCACGATGATGCCGAGCGTGAAGAGCAGCTTCTTGCGCAGGTCGGGCGTCTTGAACGCCCGGGCGAACGCGGTGAGCACGGTGCCTCCTGCGACCCCCGCGCTACTGCGTCAGAGGTGACGGTCTGAGGGATCGACGAATACGACAAAGCAAAGGTGCACGCCACCTTACCGGCGAGTGTGCCTTCCGTGGAACGACCGACCGGGGATGCCCCATATGTGAGGCATCCCCGGTCGGGTTTCGAGCTATTCAGCCACTGAAATCGTCTTAGACGAGCTCGGTGACGGTGCCGCCGGCAGCGGCGATCTTTTCCTTGGCGGAGGCGGAGACGGCGTCAACCGAAACCTGCAGCGCCACGGAGATCTCGCCCTGGCCCAGGACCTTGACGAGGCTGTTCTTGCGAACCGCGCCCTTGGCGACCAGGTCGGCCACCGTGACTTCTCCACCCTCGGGGTAGAGAGCGCCGAGCTTGTCCAGGTTGACAACCTGGAACTCGGTGCGGAACGGGTTCTTGAAGCCCTTGAGCTTCGGCAGGCGCATGTGGAGGGGCATCTGCCCACCCTCGAAGCGCTGCGGGATCTGGTAACGGGCCTTCTGGCCCTTCGTACCACGACCGGCCGTCTTACCCTTCGACGCCTCACCACGACCGACACGGGTCTTCGCGGTCTTGGCGCCGGGGGCGGGACGGAGGTTGTGGGCCTTCAGCGGGCTGTTCTCAGCCATGATTAGTCAACCTCCTCAACCGTCACGAGGTGGCGGACGGTGTGCACCATTCCGCGGAACTCGGGGCGGTCCTCCTTGACGACGACGTCGTTCAGGCGCTTGAGCCCGAGCGAACGCAGCGTGTCGCGGTGGTTCTGCTTGCTACCGATGTACGACTTCGTCTGCGTGATCTTGAGGCGAGCCATTACGCACCCGCCCCAGCACGCGCACGGAGCAGAGCCGCGGGGGCGACGTCCTCGAGGGGCAGACCACGGCGAGCCGCGATCTCCTCGGGACGCTGCAGGCCCTGGAGGGCCGCCACGGTCGCGTGCACGATGTTGATCGCGTTGTCGGAGCCGAGCGACTTCGACAGGATGTCGTGAACGCCGGCGCACTCCAGAACGGCGCGCACCGGGCCACCGGCGATAACACCGGTACCGGGGGAAGCAGGCTTCAGCAGGACAACGCCGGCCGCCTTCTCGCCCTGGATCGGGTGCGGGATGGTGCCCTGGATGCGCGGAACCTTGAAGAAGTTCTTCTTGGCTTCCTCGACACCCTTGGCGATGGCCGCGGGAACTTCCTTGGCCTTGCCGTAACCGACACCTACAGTGCCGTCACCGTCGCCCACCACGACCAGCGCGGTGAAGCTGAAGCGGCGACCACCCTTGACAACCTTGGCGACGCGGTTGATCGCGACAACGCGCTCAACGTAAGCGGTCTTCTCGGCGGCAGGGCCACCGTCGCGACCCTTCCGGTCCCGCCGCTCGCCGCCACCGGCACCGCTTCCGCGGCGCTGGGGTCCAGCCATTGGATTACCTCTCTCTGTTACGTCCGTGAGTCCCGGAACCGGGGCTTAGAACTTCAGCCCGGCTTCGCGGGCGGCGTCAGCCAGAGCGGCAATGCGCCCGGCGTATCGGTTGCCACCGCGGTCGAACACGACGGTCTCGACACCCGCGGCCTTGGCACGCTCGGCGACGAGCGCGCCGACAGCCTGGGCCTGCGAGCTCTTGTCGCCTTCGCCACCACGGATCGAAGCGTCCAGGGTCGACGCGGACGCCAGGGTGTGACCCTGGAGGTCGTCGATGACCTGAGCAACGATGTTGCGGTTGGAACGCGTCACGACGAGGCGCGGACGCTCCGCCGTACCCGAGACGTTCTTGCGGATGCGGATGTGGCGGCGAGCCTTGGCAGCGCGCTTGTACGCGTCGCCCTTGGCGATCTTCACACCGTATGCCATGGCTACTTACCAGCCTTTCCGACCTTGCGGCGGATGACCTCGCCGGCGTACTTGACACCCTTGGCCTTGTACGGGTCGGGCTTCCGCAGCTTGCGGATGTTGGCGGCGACCTCGCCGACCTTCTGCTTGTCGATGCCCTCGACCGAGAACTTGGTCGGCGACTCGACCTTGAAGGAGATGCCCTCGGGCGCCTCCACCAGGATCGGGTGGCTGTAACCCAGCTGGAACTCCAGGTTGGAGCCCTTCGCCAGGACACGGTAACCGACACCGCTGATCTCGAGAGCCTTGACGTATCCCGTGGTCACACCGGTGATCATGTTCGCCACCAGCGTGCGGGACAGGCCGTGGAGGGCCTTGTTCTGACGCTCGTCGTTCGGACGGGTGACGTTCAGAACGCCGTCCTCGCCCTTGGCGACGGCGATGGGAGCCTTAACGGTGTGGCTCAGGGAACCCTTGGGGCCCTTCACCGAGACCGTGCTGCCATCGATGGTGACGTCCACACCGGCGGGAACCTGGATGGGGAGCTTGCCGATTCGCGACATTGCTTTTCCTCCGTTCCCGACTACCAGACGTAGGCGAGGACTTCCCCACCTACGCCCTTCTTGCCTGCCTGCTGGCCGGTGAGCAGACCGTGCGACGTGGAGATGATCGCCACGCCCAGGCCGCCGAGCACCTTCGGCAGGTTGGTGGACTTCGCGTACACGCGCAGACCGGGCTTCGAGATCCGCTTGATGCCCGCGATGGAGCGCTCACGGTTCGGCCCGAACTTCAGCTCGAGGACGAGGTTCTTGCCGACCTCGGCGTCCTCGACCTTCCAGCCGGTGATGAAACCCTCCTGCTTGAGGATCTCTGCGATGTGCGACTTGATCTTGCTGTGCGGCATCACGACGGTGTCGTGGTACGCCGAGTTAGCGTTACGCAGACGGGTCAGCATGTCTGCGATCGGGTCAGTCATGGTCATGAAGTGGCCTTCGGCCTCTCTCGCCGGGGTTTCCTGTATGCGCCATCCCTCTCCCCACTCAGTGGCGGGACGGGTGCGGTGCGGGGACCTACGGCGTAGTAAGTCGATAGGGCGGCGGACGCCCAACCCCACAAGCCTACGGCATGCGGCGCTGGGCACCCACCGACCAGATGCTTACCGAGAGTCTCTGGAACTTCCCAAGTCCTTACGGACGGAAGGGAATTACCAGGAGCTCTTGGTCACGCCCGGCAGCTCGCCACGGTGAGCCATCTCACGAAGGCAGACGCGGCACAGGCCGAACTTGCGGTACACGGAGTGGGGACGACCGCAGCGCTGGCAGCGGGTGTACGCACGCACACCGAACTTGGGCTTGCGGGCAGCCTTCGCGATGAGAGCCTTCTTCGCCATCTCGCTTACGCCTCCTTGAAGGGGAAGCCGAGGTGACGAAGGAGCGCGCGGCCCTCAGCGTCGTTGGTCGCCGTGGTGACCACGGTGATGTCCATACCCCGGGTACGGTCGATCTTGTCCTGGTCGATCTCGTGGAACATGACCTGCTCCGTGAGACCGAAGGTGTAGTTGCCACGGCCGTCGAACTGCTTCGGCGACAGACCACGGAAGTCACGGATACGCGGCAGCGCGAGCGACAGCGTACGGTCCAGGAACTCCCACATGCGGTCACCACGGAGGGTGACGTGGCAGCCGATCGGCTGACCCTCACGCAGCTTGAACTGCGCGATGGACTTGCGGGCCTTCGTGACGGCCGGCTTCTGACCGGTGATCGTCGTCAGGTCGCGGATGGCGCCGTCGATCAGCTTGGAGTCGCGGGCGGCGTCGCCCACACCCATGTTGACCACGATCTTCACGAGGCCGGGGATCTGCATGACGTTCTCGTAGGAGAACTCCTCACGCAGCTTGCCCGCGATGTCCTCGCGGTACTTCGTCTTGAGACGCGGAGTGGTAGCCATCAGATGTCCTCACCCGTCCGCTTGGCAACGCGGATCTTGTTGCCCTCGTCGTCGAAGCGGTAGCCGACGCGGGTGACGACCTTCTTGCCGTCCTTCTCCACAACCAGCTGAACGTTGCTGACGTGGACCGGGGCCTCGGTGATCACAATGCCACCGGCCTGGTTCTGCGCAGCCTTGGTGTGCTTCTTGACCCGGTTGACACCCTCGACGAGGACACGGTTGTCGGCGGGGAAGGCAACGATGACCTTGCCCTGCTTGCCCTTGTCCTTACCGGTGATGACCTGGACCAGGTCGCCCTTCTTGATCTTCATGCTTACAGCACCTCCGGCGCGAGCGAGATGATCTTCATGAACTTCTTCTCGCGCAGCTCACGGCCCACCGGGCCGAAGATACGGGTGCCGCGAGGGTCGCCGTCGTTCTTCAGAATGACGGCGGCGTTCTCGTCAAAGCGGATGTACGAGCCGTCCTGGCGGCGACGCTCCTTGACGGTGCGAACGATGACCGCCTTGACGACGTCACCCTTCTTCACGTTGCCACCGGGGATCGCGTCCTTGACGGTGGCGACGATGACGTCACCGATGCCCGCGTAGCGGCGACCGGAACCACCGAGAACACGGATGCAAAGGATTTCCTTGGCACCAGTGTTGTCGGCGATACGCAGTCGCGACTCCTGCTGGATCACGTGTATCTCCTGTTTGTCTGCCGGTTCCCGGCGGGGGCTTCACTCCGGAGAGCGTCGCCCCCACCGAGCCTGGCGGAACGAATCCGGGGGAAACCCCCCGGACGAATTACTTGGCCTTCTCGAGGATCTCGACGATGCGCCAGCGCTTGCTCGCCGACAGCGGACGCGTCTCCATGATGAGGACGCGGTCGCCGACGCCGGCAGCGTTCTGCTCGTCGTGAGCCTTGAGCTTGTTCGTACGGCGGATGACCTTGCCGTACAGGGCGTGCTTCACGCGGTCCTCGACGGCGACGACGACGGTCTTGTCCATCTTGTCGCTGACGACCAGACCCTCACGGGTCTTGCGGAAACCGCGCTCGGTCTTCTCAGTCACGTTGTTCTCGCTCATCAGGCGCTCTCCACCGTCTCGATACCGAGCTCACGCTCGTGCATCAGGGTGTAGATGCGAGCGATGTCCTTACGGACGGACTTGAGCCGGCCGTTGTTCTCCAGCTGACCCGTGGCCGCCTGGAAGCGGAGCTTGAACAGCTCCTCCTTGGCCTCGCGCAGCTTGCCAACGAGCTCCTCGTTGCCGAGCTCACGCAGCTCGGACGCCTTGGTTCCCGTCGCCATCACGACTCACCTGCCTCGCGCCGAACAATCCGGCACTTCATCGGAAGCTTGTGAGCAGCGCGGGTGAGCGCCTCACGAGCAATCTTCTCGTTCGGGTAGGACAGCTCGAACATGACCCGGCCCGGGTGCACGTTGGCGATCCACCACTCAGGAGAACCCTTACCGGAACCCATGCGGGTCTCGGCAGGCTTCTTCGTCAGCGGGCGGTCCGGGTAGATGTTGATCCAGACCTTGCCGCCACGCTTGATGTGGCGGGTCATCGCGATACGAGCCGCCTCGATCTGGCGGTTCGTCACGTACGCCGGGGTCAGCGCCTGGATGCCGTACTCGCCGAACGTGACCTCAGTACCGCCCTTGGCCATACCGCTGCGCTTCGGGTGGTGCTGCTTGCGGTGCTTGACCCTACGAGGGATCAGCATGTCGGTCAGGCCTCCGTTCCGGTGCTCTCGGCCGGAGCGGCGGCGGGAGCGTCGGCCTTGGGGGCCTCCACACCAGCAGCCTGCTGCGGCTTGCGGCCACCACGGCCGCCGCGCTCGCCACCACGGCCACCACGGCCGGCGGGACGGTCGCCAGCGCCCTGCGCGCCACGGGCCGGGCGGTTACCCGCACGGGCCGCAGCGTTCTCGGCGCGAACCTCGGCGATGTTCTTGACGTCGCCCTTGTAGATCCAGACCTTCACACCGATACGGCCGAAGGTGGTCTTGGCCTCGAAGAAGCCGTAGTCCACGTTCGCGCGCAGCGTGTGCAGCGGCACACGACCCTCGCGGTAGAACTCGGAGCGGGACATCTCGGCGCCGCCGAGACGACCGCCACACTGGATCTTGATGCCCTTGGCGCCGGCCTTCATCGTGCCCTGCATGCTCTTACGCATGGCGCGACGGAAGGAGACGCGGGAGGAGAGCTGCTCGGCAACGGCCTGGGCGACCAGCTGGGCATCGAGCTCGGGGTTCTTGACCTCGAGGATGTTCAGCTGGACCTGCTTGCCCGTGAGCTTCTCGAGGTCACCGCGGATGCGGTCGGCCTCGGCGCCACGGCGGCCGATGACGATGCCCGGACGAGCGGTGTGGATGTCCACACGCACGCGGTCACGGGTGCGCTCGATCTCAACCTTCGAGATGCCGGCGCGCTCCATGCCGGACGTCATCATCCGACGGATGGCGACGTCTTCCTTGACGTAGTCCTTGTACAGCTTGTCGGCGTACCAACGCGACTTGAAGTCGGTGGTGATGCCGAGCCGGAACCCGTGCGGGTTTACCTTCTGGCCCATTACCGGGAACCTTCCTTGCTGCTGACGACCACGGTGATGTGGCTGGTCCGCTTGCGGATCCGGTAGGCACGGCCCTGGGCACGCGGACGGAACCGCTTCAGGGTCGGGCCCTCGTCCACGTACGCCTCGCTGATGACCAGCGTGGAGGCGTCGGGGTGGTTGTAGTTGTGTGCGGCGTTGGCAATGGCGCTGTCCAGCACCTTGCCGACCGGCACGCTCGCGGCCTGCGGGGCGAAACGCAGGACCGCCTGAGCCTCCGTGGCATCCATGCCACGGATAAGGTCCACCACTCGGCGGGCCTTCATGGGCGTGACGCGGATGTACCGCGCCTGGGCCCTGGCTTCCATGGTTGTCCCTTCGGTGTAAGTCATAGTCGTAACCACCCCGCCTTTAGCGGCGCTTCGACTTCCGGTCGTCCTTGACGTGGCCGCGGAAGGTGCGAGTCGGCGAGAACTCGCCGAGCTTGTGGCCGACCATCGACTCGGTGACGAACACCGGGACGTGGGTCTTGCCGTTGTGCACCGCGATGGTGTGACCCAGCATGCTGGGGATGATCATCGAGCGACGGGACCAGGTCTTGATGACGTTCTTGGTGCCGGCTTCGTTCTGGACGTCCACCTTCTTTACGAGGTGGTCGTCGACGAAGGGCCCCTTCTTGAGACTGCGCGGCATCTAAACCCGCTCCTAGCGCTTCTTGTTCGTCTTGCGGCGGCGGACGATGTACTTGCTCGAAGCCTTCTTCGGCGAGCGAGTACGACCCTCCTTCTGACCCCACGGGGAGACCGGGTGGCGACCACCACTGGTCTTGCCCTCACCACCACCGTGCGGGTGGTCAACCGGGTTCATCGCGACACCGCGGACGGACGGGCGAACGCCCTTCCAGCGCATACGGCCGGCCTTGCCCCAGTTGATGTTCGACTGCTCGGCGTTGCCGACCTCGCCGACCGTGGCGCGGCAGCGGGCGTCGACGAGACGGATCTCGCCCGACGGCATACGAAGGTGGGCCATCGTGCCCTCCTTCGCCAGCAGCTGCACGGAGGCACCCGCGGAACGGGCGAACTTGGCGCCACCACCGGGACGGAGCTCGATCGCGTGGATCGTGGTACCGACCGGGATGTTGCGGAGCGCGAGGTTGTTACCGGGCTTGATGTCGGCCGTGGGGCCGTTCTCAATCCGGTCGCCCTGCTTCAGAGCCTTCGGCGCGATGATGTAGCGCTTCTCGCCGTCCGCGTAGTGCAGGAGCGCGATGCGCGCGGTGCGGTTGGGGTCGTACTCGATGTGCGCGACCTTGGCCGGCACGCCGTCCTTGTCGTGACGACGGAAGTCGATCACGCGGTAGGCGCGCTTGTGTCCACCACCCTGGTGGCGAACGGTGATCCGACCGGTGTTGTTACGGCCGCCCTTGCTGTGCAGGGGGCGAACCAGCGACTTCTCCGGCGTGGACCGCGTGATCTCGACAAAGTCGGCGACGCTGGAGCCACGACGGCCCGGGGTCGTCGGCTTGTACTTGCGGATACCCATTTCTCAGTCCTCGTCCGATTCCGGACGACTAGACCTCCGTTAGGAGGCCTGGCCGCCGAAGATGTCGATACGGTTGCCCTCGGCAAGGGTCACGATGGCGCGCTTGGTGTTGGCGCGCTTGCCGAAACCGGTCTTGGTGCGCTTGCGCTTACCCTGACGGTTGATCGTGTTGACCCCGGTGACCTTGACCGAGAAGACCGCTTCCACGGCCTGCTTGATCTGGGTCTTGTTGGCGCCGGGCGCGACGATGAACGTGTACTTGTTCTCGTCCAGCAGCGCGTAGCTCTTCTCCGACACAACCGGCTTGATCAGCAGGTCGCGCGGGTCGGTGAAGGTCTTGCTGGTAACGGTCGCCTCAGACATCAGGCGTCGCTCCCTTCGGTCTCATCGGCCTTGGGGCCAGACACGAAGGACTCGAAAGCGGCCTGGGTGAAGACCACGTCGTCAGAGACGATCACGTCGTACGTGTTCAGCTGGCCCGGCTCCAGGATGTGAACCTGGGGCAGGTTGCGGGCGGACAGCCACGCGGCCTCTTCGGCGCGGTCGACGACCAGGAGCAGGTTCTTGCGCTCCGAGATCTTGCCGAACAGCGTCTTGGCGGCCTTCGTGGAGGCGGCACCCTCGACCACGCCGGTGACGACGTGGATGCGGGAGTGACGCGCACGGTCCGAGAGGGCACCGCGGAGGGCGGCGGCCTTCATCTTCTTCGGGGTCCGCTGGGAGTAGTCACGCGGCTGCGGGCCGTGGACCACGCCACCGCCGACGAACTGCGGCGCGCGGGTCGAACCCTGGCGCGCACGGCCGGTGCCCTTCTGGCGGTACGGCTTGCGGCCACCACCACGGACTTCGCCGCGACGCTTGGTCTTGTGCGTGCCCTGACGGGCAGCAGCCAGCTGAGCGACAACGACCTGGTGGATCAGCGGAACGCTGGTCTTCGCGTCGAAGATCTCCGCGGGGAGCTCGACGGTACCGGCCTTGTCGCCTGCCGGCGAAAGGATGTCAATGGTGCTCATTACCTCAAGCCCCCTTGGCCGCGGTACGGACCAGGACGAGGCCGCCGTTCGGACCGGGGACCGCACCCTTGATGAGGAGCAGACCCTTCTCCGCGTCAACCGCGTGGATGGTCAGGTTCTGGGTGGTGACGCGCTCGTTACCCATACGACCGGCCATGCGCATGCCCTTGAAGACACGCCCAGGGGTGGCGCAGCCACCGATCGAACCGGGGGAGCGGTGCTTGCGCTGCACACCGTGACCGGCGCCGAGGCCCCGGAAGTTGTGCCGCTTCATGACACCGGCGAAGCCCTTGCCCTTGCTGTTGCCCGTGACGTCGACCTTGACGCCGGACTCGAACACCTCAGCAGTGATCTCCTGGCCGAGCGTGTACTCGCTGGCGTCGGAGGTGCGGAGCTCCACCAGGTGGCGGCGGGGGGTGACGTCGGCCTTGGCGAAGTGACCCTTGAGGGGCTTGTTCACCTTGCGCGGGTCGATCTCGCCGAAGGCGATCTGGACCGACTCGTAGCCGTCGATGTCGTTCGTACGGACCTGGGTAACGACGCAGGGTCCGGCCTTGACCACGGTGACCGGGACGACACGGTTGTTCTCGTCCCAGACCTGGGTCATGCCGAGCTTCTCGCCCAGGACGCCCTTGATCTGCTTTGCCATCTTCTCGACGCCTCTCAGAGCTTGATCTCGATGTCAACGCCGGCCGGAAGGTCCAGGCGCATCAGCGAGTCAACGGTCTTGGGGGTCGGGTCGAGGATGTCGATCAGGCGCTTGTGCGTGCGCATCTCGAAGTGCTCGCGCGAGTCCTTGTACTTGTGCGGCGACTTGATGACGCAGTACACGTTCTTCTCAGTGGGCAGCGGCACCGGGCCCGCGACCGACGCACCAGTGCGCGTCACCGTCTCGACGATCTTCTTCGCCGAGGAATCGATGACCTCGTGGTCGTAGGCCTTGAGCCGGATGCGGATCTTCTGTCCCGCCATGGCTACTCCGTAGTCCTGTCTGTATGTGGAAACGCTCTGGCTCCCGGTCGGCCGTGGGACGGATCCCACTGCCTCTCCTCCGACCCACGCGGTCGGGCGTGTCGCACTCCCTCTACAGAAAATTCCCATACGGAAATTCCCTCGTCCAAGGGGGTACGGTCCCAGTGACCGCGATTCGGGGGAGAAACACCCACCGAGTGCCTGGTGGGCACCGTGCTGACACTTCCCAGAAGATTCCCGTACGTCCGTCCCCATTGCTGCCCCGAGAGGCAGATTAAGGACGACGAGTACTGTGGGACTCGCTTCCGGTCCTCCCGGCGGGAGGCGCGCAGCATCGGCACTCAGCCGAGCAACTTGAGTAGTCTGCCATACGAGGCACGTACCTGGCTAATCGGGCCGAAGAGAATACCCCGCCACGCTGCGTGGTCAAACCGCACCACGCGCGGGCGCGGCAAGGCCTCCGCCGCCGAGGGATCAGCGCGTCATGAGGTCAGACCTCGGCGAGCTGTCCTTCGGTCGCCGCCGTGACCGTACGGGCCGGAACGGCGCCGCGCAGGGTCAGCAGCATCGCCGCGGCCGTGGCCATCGAACCGACCGCGTAGGCGAGGCCCACGCGCAGGGCGATGTCCCCGGGCACCAGCGTGATGCCGAGCAGCACCGCGGTGCCGAACACCCAGCACACCAGCTGGGCCCGGTGCTTGTGCAGCACCATCTGGGCCTGGCCGAGCACCATGGCCAGCATGTAGCAGGTCGTCCCGATGGCGAACCAGAGGAAGTCGAGGCGGCCGAGCTGCCCGGGCTCCGCGCGGAACAGGACCTCGATGAGCCAGGGTCCGATCAGCACGGCCGGCACACCGCCGAGGGTGCCGAGTCCGAGCACCACCAGGCAGGCCTTGCGGAGCATCCGGGCGAAGCCCTGATGATCGCCGCCGGCCACCACGGTGGACAGCCCGGACAGCAGCGAGGCCTGCAGCGAGCCGAAGACGAAGAGCGGGATCCGGGCCAGCACCAGGGCGCTGAGCAGGCCCGCGATCAGTGCGGTACGGGTCGGCTCCAGCAGCTGCGTGCTCATCACCGCCGCGTTGACGACCACCTGCGCCAGCAGCGTGGAGGCGGTCAGCGGACCGAGGCCACGCACCAGCTCCCGGGTGGTGATCGGCCCGCCGGGCCGGGTCGCGGACCGGGTCGGGGACAGCGTGAGCAGCAGGGCGACGAACGGTGCCACGACGAGGATCAGGCTGAACGCGAGCGCCGAGTGCAGCCCGGCGACGGCGCAGGCGAAGGCCAGCACGATCCGCAGACCGCCGTCGATCGCGAGCTGGGTGCCGTACGCGGTGAACCGGCCGGTGCCGGCCAGGACGCCCCGGGTGAGGTAGCACAGGGCCATCCCGGTGAAGGCGGCGCCGAGTACGGCGACCATCGCCCGGTCGCCGCGGAACAGCCGGTCGGCGATCGGCCCCGCGAAGAGGGTGAGCGCGCCGAGGACCACGGCGAGGACACCCGCGGTGAGCAGCCCCGCCTTGCGGAGCACCGGTGCGGCGCCCTCACCGCGTACGGCGCGGGCGGCGACGATCCGGGTGAGCTCCTGCTCGATCGGGAAGAACAGGCCGATCCCGACGGACATCACCAGCGTCCACAGCACCGAGACCCCGGCCTTGTCGGCCGTCCCGAGGCTGTGTCCGGCCACCGCGAGGTGGATGTAGGAGGCGGCGCCGAGCACAGCGGTGCCCCCCGCGACCATGGCGGTCCCAGGGGGCAGGGCCTTGAGCAGTTTTGCTATCGGGTTCATGCCGTGGCTTTCATCGGCCGGACGCTCAGCGCGTGGCGTGGCGGAGCATGGCGCTGACACCGGGCCGGCCGGCCTTCATCGCGGCGCCGGGCAGCAGGGTGATCGCGTGCAGCCGGGAGGAGAGGTGCAGCCGGGACACCTTGGCGGCGCGCGGCCAGCCGTGTCGGTCCAGGCGGTCGGCGGTCTCCACGAAGAAACGCTTGGCCTCCTCGAAGCGGCGGCCCGTGTAGGCCGTCGCCGAGGACTCGCTCTCGGCGTGCCGACGGTAGCTGAAGCAGACCTCCGGCGTGGTGGCCAGGGTCTCCCCCGCCACCAGCAGGTCCACGACCAGGGCGAGGTCCTGGATCACGCCCAGGTCGGCCCGGAACGGGAAGCGCTTGATCGCCTCGGTGCGCCAGCAGATGGACGGGAAGTACAGCCAGTTCCCGCGCAGCAGGCTGGTGGCCAGCTCCTCGCCGCCGAGCAGGGCCCGGCCCGGGCCCTTGGGCGCGTACAGCTTGCGCTTGGTCCGGTCGGCCAGGGTGTCGTACGGGAGGCCGTCGGTGCCGATCACCTGGACGCCGGGCTGGATCATCGCCGCGGTCGGCTCCCGGTCGGCGGTCGCCCGCACCACCTGGAGGTAGTTCGGCTTCATGAGGTCGTCGCAGCCCATGAGCACGAGGTACTCGTACTCGGCGAGCTCGACGCAGCGGTTGAAGTTGCCGGTCACACCGAGGTTGCGCTCGTTGCGGAGGTAGCGGACCCGGGGGTCGGCGAGCTGCTCGAACCACTCGGGGACGCCCGGCTCGGTGCCGTCGTCGACGACGGTCAGCCGCCAGTCGTCGCCGTCCTGGGCCAGGACGCTGCGGACGGCGTCCTGCATCAGCGCGACATCGCCGTAGTACGGCAGGAGGAACTCGAAACGCGACATGTTCTCCGCCTAGGCCTTGGTCAGCTCGCGGTCGACCAGCTCGGCGGTGCGCTGCTGGAAGGCGGTGTACGCCGGGGTGCCGGGCGTGAAGGTCTTGAGCTCGCCGGGCATCCGGCGGATCATCGCGAGCAGCAGCACGAGGCCGGCGCGGGTGAGGTAGACCATCGCCCTGAACGGCGAGGCGCTCGGCCGGCCGGTGGTGCGTTCACGCATCGCCACGGGGATCTGACGCACGGTGAAGCCGGAGCGGGCGGCGCCCACCATGGACTCGATGGTGTCCCCGAGGTACTCCACGGGGTACCAGCGGGCGAAGAACTCTATGAGCGGCCGGTTGCAGGCGCGGAAGCCCGAGGTGGTGTCGGTGAGCTTGGTCCGGGTGATGCGCGACAGCACCACGGACAGCAGCGACATCGCCCACTTGCGCGGGCCGCGCACGGTGTAGTCGCCGTCGCCGGCGAAGCGGGCGCCTATGACCAGGTCGGCGTCGCCGACGGCGAGTCGCTCCAGCAGGGCCGGCACGTACGCCGGGTCGTGCTGGCCGTCGGCGTCCACCTGGATCGCCACGTCGTAGCCGTGCTGCTGCGCGTAGCGGTAGCCGAGCCGCATCGCGCCGCCGACACCGAGGTTGAAGGGCAGCTGGGCGACGGCCGAGCCGGCCGCACGGGCCACCTCGGCGGTGTTGTCCGCCGAGCCGTCGTCGACCACGAGGGTGTCCACGGAGGGCAGTTGCTGCTGGATCTCACGCAGGACGGACGGCAGCCCGTCCTCCTCGTTCCAGGCGGGAAGAATGATCAGAACGCGACGACCGTCGTTCACGAGTTCACCTGTGCCTCGATGGCGCCGGATTCCTCCGCGCGCGGCGACGTGCTGGGGTAACCGCCCTGCTGGACGAGGTGCGCGCGGATCAGCGCGACGTCCTCCGCCAGGGTGCGCGTCTCCGCCTCCAGCCGGCTGGTCTCCCAGCTGAGGTGCAGGCTCACCAGCAGGACCAGGACGAACCCGATGAAGAACACCAGGCTCACGCCGGATGCGACGCCGAGGCTCTTGGCCACCGGGTCCAGCAGGTCGGGGACGAACCCGAGCGGGGCGGCCAGCAATCCGATGGCGAGCCATATCGCCGCGTACTTCTCCCGCAGTTGCTGGCGGCGCAGCAGCTCGAGGATGTACCCCAGCACCAGAAGACCGGTGATGGAGGTCAGAACGGAGAGTCGCACAGCGGACGGCGCCTTTCGCGCGAAGGGGCCAACATCTTTATAGGAGAAGCATATGGCACGGCACATGACGCCAACGGGGCCCGAAAGGTTGCGTCCCGGGCCCCGTCGACGATGTGGACGTGGGGGTGATCAGCCGTGCCGGCTCAGCTCGTGGAGGGCGATCTCAGCAGATCAGCGAAGGCCGGGCGAGTGATCGCCTCGGCGAGCTGCGTCCGCCAGTCGGCCAACGGTTCGAGCCCCGCGGCCGACCAGCCGTCGTGAGCAAGGACACTGAAGGCCGGGCGCACGGCGGGGCGCACGAACGCCTCGGAGGTGGTCGGCCGGATCCGCTCGGGGTCGAGCCCGCTCAGCCGGTAGGCCTCGCGCGCCAGACCCATCCAGGTGGTCCGGCCGCTCGCGGTGCCGTGGTAGATCCCGCCCGGGGCCTTGCCCGCCAGCGCGGCGAGGCCCAGGTCGACGAGGTGGCGGGCCAGCGCGTAGGACCAAGTGGGCTGGCCGTGCTGGTCGTCGACCACGTCGAGGGTGTCCCGCAGGCCGGCCAGCTTCAGCATGGTGGCGACGAAGTTCGCCCCGTGCTCGCCGTACAGCCACGCGGTCCGCACGATGTAGCCGTCCCGCGGGAGCAGCTCGGCGACGGCCTGTTCACCGACCAGCTTCGAGCGCCCGTAGGCGTTGACGGGACCGGTCTCGGCGTCCTCGCGGTACGGCTGCGTGGCGTTGCCGGGCAGCACGTAGTCGGTGGAGACGTGCAGCAGGCGCGCGCCGGCGTCGACGCAGGCCGCGGCGAGGACGCGTACGCCGGTGCCGTTGACGGCGGTGGCGGCCTCCTCGGCGGTCTCGGCGCCGTCCACGTCGGTCCAGGCGGCGCAGTTGACGACGACCGCGGCACCCTCGACCGCGGCCCGGACGGCTGCCGGGTCGGTGATGTCGAGGTCGGCGCGGCGCAGGCCCTCGGCTTCGATGCCGGCGTCCTCGAGGACGGCCAGGACGTCCTGTCCGAGCATTCCGGCGGCACCGGTGACGAGCCAGCGGCCGGCTCGGGGGTCGGCGGTCACTTCTGCAGGGCCGCCTTCACCTTGAGCGGCTCCCACCAGGCACGGTTCTCGCGGTACCAGTCGATGGTGGCCTTGATGCCGTCCTCGAAGGTGACCTGCGGGGCGTAGCCGAGTTCGGCGCCGATCTTGCTGATGTCGATGGAGTAGCGCAGGTCGTGGCCCTTGCGGTCCTCGACGTGCTCGACCATGTCCCAGCCGAGGCCGGCGGCCTCCAGCAGGACACCGGTGAGCTCCTTGTTGGTGAGCTCGGTACCGCCGCCGATGTTGTAGACCTCGCCGGCCCGGCCCTTGCGCATGGCCAGGTCGATGCCGCGGCAGTGGTCGGAGACGTGCAGCCAGTCGCGGACGTTGCCGCCGTTGCCGTACAGCGGGACCTTCTTGCCGTCCATCAGGTTCGAGACGAACAGCGGGATGACCTTCTCCGGGAACTGGTAGTGCCCGTAGTTGTTGGAGCAGCGGGTGACCACCACGTCCATGCCGTGCGTGCGGGCGTAGGCCAGCGCCAGCAGGTCGGACGACGCCTTCGAGGCGGAGTACGGGGAGTTCGGCACCAGCGGCCACTCCTCCGTCCAGGAGCCCTCGGTGATCGAGCCGTAGACCTCGTCGGTGGAGATGTGGACGAAGCGGCCGACGCCGTGCTTGCGGGCGGAGTCGAGCAGCACCTGGGTGCCGACCACGTTGGTCATCACGAACGGGCCCGCGCCGGCGATCGAGCGGTCCACGTGGGACTCGGCCGCGAAGTGCACGACGACATCGTGACCGGGCATGACCTGGTCGACGGCGTCCGCGTCGCAGATGTCGCCCTTGACGAAGGTGTATCCGGGGTGGTCGGCGACCGGGGCGAGGTTCGCCTCGACGCCCGAGTACGTCAGCTTGTCGAAAACAGTGATCTGCGCCGTGGCATCAACAGCGAGCTGCTGGCGGACGAATTCTGAACCGATGAAGCCGGCGCCGCCGGTCACAAGAATGCGCATAATACGAAGAGTCTAGCGGTCCGCCCAACGTCACATGTGCTCAGCTCCGCTCCCCCACGCCCTCTCGCATAGGGTTCTCCCCATGCGTGGAATCCTCTTGGCCGGTGGCACCGGATCGCGACTCTGGCCGCTGACCCGGGCAGTCTCGAAGCAGCTGCTGCCCGTCTTCGACAAGCCGATGATCTATTACCCCCTTTCCACCCTGGTGATGGCGGGGATCAGTGAAATTCTGATCATCACCACCCCGGACGACCGCGAACAGTTCGAGCGACTGCTCGGCGACGGTTCGCAGTTCGGCCTGCGGCTGGAATACGCCGTCCAGGAGCGCCCGGAGGGCATCGCCCAGGCGTTCGTCCTCGGCGCCGACTTCATCGGTGACGAGTCCGTCGCCCTGATCCTCGGCGACAACATCTTCCACGGCAGTGGCCTCGGCACCCGCCTCGCCCAGCACACGGACGCCAAGGGCGGCCGCGTGTTCGCGTACCCGGTGGCCGACCCCACCGCCTACGGCGTGGTCGAGTTCGACGAGCACGGCCAGGCCATCTCCATCGAGGAGAAGCCGGAGAAGCCCAAGTCCCGCTACGCGGTGCCGGGTCTGTACTTCTACGACAACCAGGTCGTCGAGATCGCCAAGGGCCTGAAGCCCAGCGCCCGCGGCGAGCTGGAGATCACCGCCGTCAACGACGCGTACCTCCAGGCCGGCGAGCTCAACGTCACCATCCTCGACCGCGGTACCGCGTGGCTGGACACCGGCACCTTCGTCTCGATGGTGCAGGCCTCCGAGTTCGTCCGCGTGATCGAGGAGCGCCAGGGCTTCAAGATAGGTTGCATCGAGGAGGCGGCCTGGCGGGCCGGCCTGATCGACTCCGCGCAGCTGCGCGCGCTCGCCGAGCCGCTGACCAAGAGCGGCTACGGCGACTACCTGCTGATGCTGCTCGCCGAGGAGGACGCCCGATGAAGTTCCGCGAACTGTCCATCGCCGGCGCCTTCGAGGTCACCCCGCAGCTGCACGGCGACCCGCGCGGCCTGTTCACCGAGTGGTACCGCTTCGACCGGCTCGCCGAGGTCGTCGGCCACCCGCTGAACCTGGCGCAGGCGAACCTCTCGGTCTCCTCCGCAGGCGTGGTCCGCGGCATCCACTTCGCCGACGTACCGCGCGGCCAGGCCAAGTACGTGACCTGCGTACGCGGCGCCGTGCTCGACGTCATCGTCGACCTGCGGGTCGGCTCCCCCACCTTCGGCCGGTGGGAGGGTGTCCGCCTCGACGACGTGGACCGCCGCGCGGTCTACATCCCCGAGGGTCTCGGCCACGGCTTCTGCGCGCTGAGCGACGACGCGACCCTGTCGTACCTCTGCTCGGAGACGTACAACCCGACCGGCGAGCACTCGGTGCACCCGCTCGACCCCGACCTGGGCATCGAGTGGCCGGCCGACGTCCCGCTGCTCTCCGCCCGCGACGAGGCCGCCCCTTCGCTGGCCGAGGCCCTCGCGACCGGTCTGCTGCCCGACCACGCCGCTTGCGTGGAGTTCACCGAGTCCCTGCGCGTGAACTGACCCACCGCCGTACGTGGCCGAGGGCCGCACCCCGTCCGGGGTGCGGCCCTCGCTCGTACCCGGCCGGTGCCCCGTACGCGTACGAGCGGTGCCCGGACATGCCGAAGGGCCCCGTCCCACCGCCGAAGCGATGGGCCGGGGCCCTTCAGTGCAACTTGGTGCCCGGTGAACGGGCTACCAGGTCAGAGCACGAAATTACTTCGTGATCTTGGTGACCTGGCCGGCGCCCACGGTACGACCACCCTCACGGATGGCGAACTTCAGGCCCTCCTCCATGGCGACCGGCTGGATCAGCGCGACCGTCATCTCGGTGTTGTCGCCCGGCATGACCATCTCCGTGCCGGCCGGCAGGGTGACGACACCCGTGACGTCCGTGGTACGGAAGTAGAACTGCGGACGGTAGTTGTTGAAGAAGGGGGTGTGACGGCCACCCTCGTCCTTCGACAGGATGTAGGCCTGGGCCTCGAACTCGGTGTGCGGGGTGACCGAACCGGGCTTGATGATGACCTGGCCGCGCTCGACGTCCTCGCGCTTGATGCCACGGAGGAGCAGACCGACGTTCTCGCCCGCCTGGCCCTCGTCGAGGAGCTTGCGGAACATCTCGATACCGGTGACCGTGGTGGTGGTCTTGGTCTCCTTGATACCGATGATGTCGACGGTCTCGTTGACCTTCAGGACACCACGCTCGATACGGCCGGTGACGACGGTACCGCGACCGGTGATCGTGAAGACGTCCTCGACGGGCATGAGGAACGGCTTCTCGGTGTCACGCGGCGGGGTCGGGATGGCCTCGTCGACGGCGGTCATGAGGCCGAGAAGCTTCTCGCCCCACTCCTTGTCGCCCTCGAGAGCCTTCAGCGCGGAGACGCGGACGACCGGCAGGTCGTCGCCCGGGAACTCGTACTCGGAGAGGAGCTCACGGACCTCGAGCTCGACGAGCTCCAGGATCTCCTCGTCGTCCACCATGTCGGCCTTGTTCAGGGCGACGACGATGTACGGAACGCCGACCTGGCGGGCCAGGAGCACGTGCTCCTTGGTCTGCGGCATCGGGCCGTCGGTGGCGGCGACCACGAGGATCGCGCCGTCCATCTGCGCGGCACCGGTGATCATGTTCTTGATGTAGTCGGCGTGACCCGGGCAGTCGACGTGGGCGTAGTGACGCGCCTCGGTCTGGTACTCGACGTGCGCGATCGAGATGGTGATACCGCGCTGGCGCTCCTCAGGAGCCTTGTCGATCTGGTCGAAGGCCGAGGCCTCGTTCAGGTCCGGGTACGCGTCGTGCAGCACCTTGGTAATGGCGGCCGTGAGGGTCGTCTTACCGTGGTCAATGTGACCGATGGTGCCGATGTTGACGTGCGGCTTAGTCCGCTCGAACTTCGCCTTCGCCACGGGGTCCTCCTGGAGAGTGGTTCTGTACGCCTTACAGATCGGCGCCAGGTGATCTTTGCTGGAAAGCCGGTCCCTCCGGGGCAACGGAGTGTGACTCCTGTTGCCCCAGAGGCTCCGGTGACAAGCCTAAAGCGTGTACTCGGAAGAGTTACTCGCCCTTGGCCTTCGCGATGATCTCCTCGGCGACGTTCCGGGGAACCTCGGCGTAGGAGTCGAACTGCATCGAGTAGCTGGCGCGACCCGAGGTCTTGCTGCGGAGGTCTCCGACGTAGCCGAACATCTCCGAAAGGGGCACGAGGCCCTTCACGACGCGAGCACCGTGACGCTCCTCCATGGCCTGGATCTGGCCACGGCGGGAGTTGATGTCACCGATGACGTCACCCATGTAGTCCTCGGGCGTGGTGACCTCGACGGCCATCATCGGCTCAAGGAGCACGGGAGAAGCCTTGCGCGCGGCCTCCTTGAAGGCCTGCGAACCGGCGATCTTGAAGGCGAGCTCGGAGGAGTCGACCTCGTGGTAGCCACCGTCGAGAAGCGTGACGCGAACGCCAGTCATCTCGTAGCCGGCCAGGATGCCGAACTGCATGGCTTCCTGCGCACCGGCGTCGACCGAAGGGATGTACTCCTTCGGGACGCGTCCACCGGTGACCTTGTTCACGAACTCGTACGCCGGACCGTCGGTCTCGGTGATGGGCTCGATCGCGATCTGCACCTTGGCGAACTGACCGGTACCACCGGTCTGCTTCTTGTGCGTGTAGTCGTGACGCTCGACGGCCTTGCGGATCGTCTCGCGGTACGCGACCTGCGGCTTGCCGACGTTGGCCTCGACCTTGAACTCGCGCTTCATACGGTCGACCAGCACCTCGAGGTGCAGCTCGCCCATACCGCCGAGGATGGTCTGGCCCGTCTCCTCGTCCGAGTGAACGTGGAAGGAGGGGTCCTCCTCCGCGAGACGCTGGATGGCGACACCCAGCTTCTCCTGGTCACCCTTGGACTTGGGCTCGATGGCGACCTGGATGACCGGCGCCGGGAAGTCCATGGACTCCAGGATCACCTGGTTCTTGTCGTCACACAGCGTCTCACCGGTGGTGGTCTGCTTCAGGCCCATCACGGCGACGATGTCGCCGGCGCCCACCGAGTCGATCTCCTCACGCTTGTTCGCGTGCATGCGGTAGATCTTGCCGATGCGCTCCTTCTTGCCCTTGACGGAGTTCAGCACCGCGGTGCCGGCCTCCAGGCGGCCCGAGTAAACCCGGACGAAGGTGAGCTTGCCGAGGTGCGGGTCGCTCATGATCTTGAACGCGAGCGCGGCGAGGGGCTCCTCGTCGGACGGCTTGCGCTTCACGACGACCTCGGGGTCGCGGACGTCGTGGCCCTCGATGGCCTCGATGTCCAGCGGCGACGGCAGGTAGCGGACGACAGCGTCGAGCAGGGGCTGAACGCCCTTGTTCTTGAACGCCGTGCCACAGAACACCGCGGTGATCGTGGGCTCGCCCTTGCCCTTGCCGGAGTTCAGGATGATCCGACGGACGGCGGCGTGCAGCTGCTCGACGGAGGGCTCGTTGCCCTCGAGGAACAGCTCCATGATCTCGTCGTCGTTCTCGGCGACGGTCTCGACCAGCTTGCCGCGCCACTCTTCAGCGGCCTCGGTGTGCGTGGCCGGGATGTCGACGATGTCGTACATCTCGCCCTTGGTCGCCTCGGCGGACCAGACGAACGCCTTCATCGTGACGAGGTCGACGACACCCTGGAAGTCGGCCTCGGCACCGATGGGGAGCTGCATGACGATCGGAACCGCACCGAGGCGGTCCTTGATCATGTCGACGCAGCGGTGGAACTCGGCGCCGGTGCGGTCGAGCTTGTTGACGAAGCAGATACGCGGCACGCCGTAGCGGTCCGCCTGACGCCAAACGGTCTCGGACTGCGGCTCGACGCCGGCCACACCGTCGAAGACGGTGACGGCGCCGTCGAGGACGCGGAGCGAACGCTCCACCTCGACGGTGAAGTCGACGTGACCCGGGGTGTCGATGATGTTGATGGTGTGGTCAACATCTTCGAGCGGCCAGTGGCAGGTCGTAGCGGCAGACGTGATGGTGATACCACGCTCCTGCTCCTGCTCCATCCAGTCCATCGTGGCGGCGCCGTCGTGGACCTCACCGATCTTGTACGACACACCGGTGTAGAACAGGATGCGCTCGGTGGTGGTCGTCTTGCCCGCGTCGATGTGGGCCATGATCCCGATGTTGCGGACCTTGGCCAGGTCAAGCGAAGTGGTAGCCATAAGGCTTCGGTCTTCTCTCGGTCTCGATGTGGGGTGGGACTACCAGCGGTAGTGCGCGAAGGCCTTGTTGGACTCGGCCATCTTGTGCGTGTCCTCGCGCTTCTTGACGGCAGCGCCAAGACCGTTGGAGGCGTCGAGCAGCTCGTTCATGAGGCGCTCGGTCATGGTCTTCTCACGACGGGCGCGGGAGTAACCCACGAGCCAGCGGAGGGCCAGGGTCGACTGACGACCCGGCTTGACCTCGACGGGAACCTGGTAGGTCGCGCCACCGACACGGCGGGACTTGACCTCGAGGGACGGCTTGACGTTCTCCAGCGCGCGCTTCAGCGTGATGACCGGGTCGTTACCGGTCTTCTCGCGGAGGCCTTCCATGGCGCCGTAGACGATGCGCTCGGCGGTGGAGCGCTTGCCGTTCAGGAGGATCTTGTTGATGAGCGACGTCACCAGAGGAGATGCGTAGACCGGGTCGATGATGACCGGGCGCTTCGGGGCGGGGCCCTTACGAGGCATTCTTACTTCTCCTTCTTGGCGCCGTAGCGGCTGCGGGCCTGCTTGCGGTTCTTGACAGCCTGGGTGTCAAGCGCACCGCGGATGATCTTGTAACGAACACCCGGCAGGTCCTTCACACGGCCACCACGCACGAGCACGATCGAGTGCTCCTGCAGGTTGTGTCCCTCACCCGGAATGTAAGCGGTGACCTCGATGCCGGAGGTCAGACGCACACGCGCGACCTTACGGAGCGCCGAGTTCGGCTTCTTCGGGGTGGTCGTGAACACACGCGTGCAGACGCCGCGACGCTGGGGCGAAGCCTCGAGCGCGGGGGTCTTTGTCTTCTCGACCTTGTCCTGCCGGCCCTTACGGACCAGCTGCTGGATCGTAGGCACTACTTCTCCGGTTTCTGTGTGCCGTGTAGTGAAACTAACCTGGAACTTCCCCGACCCACGCGGTCGGGTGTGTCGAACACTGCACGCTTTCACCGAGGTGAGTCGGGCGCAGATTGCGGTGTGGTCTTCTCGGCTCTCCGCGGGGTCTTGAGCACACGCGGGAGCCCAGGGCACACCCCAGGCACAAGGTCAGAGCGTACCTACCTCACAGAGGTAGGTCAAAACAAATGCCCAGCACGAAAACACGCCGCGCGCAAGTGGGGAGCGGCCCGATCGGCCCTGTACGTGCCCCCGCGCCCTAAACTGACGGCTTGACCGGGCGCGGGGCGCCGACGAGTCGATCAGCAGGGAGCAGCACATTGGGGACCGTGGCACCCGAACCGACCACAGTCGACGCCCGCCTCCCCGCCCCCCGCAGACCCGCCCCGCACAGAACGGCCATCCGCCGGATCACCCGTTCCCGCGGTCCGCTGCTGGCCTTATTGATCGCCGCGGGTGCCTTCTGCGCGGCGTGGGTGGCCCGCGGCACCTTCCCCTTCGGGAACACGGGCCGGGCCCTGAACGACCAGGCCAACCAGTACGTGCCCTTCCACCGGGCGCTGTGGGACCTCGTCCACGGGCAGGCCGCCGGAGACCTGCTCTTCACCTGGCGCGGCGGATTCGGACAGCAGTTCCTCGCCGACTACCACACCTACCTCGGCAACCCCTTCTCCTGGCTGACCGTCCTGGTCCCCCGCGCCCACGTCGACCTCGCCGTCTTCGCGATCACCCCCCTCACGCTGGGTACCGCCGCGGCCGTGATGACGGTCTACCTCGGCAAGCTGCACCCCGGCCCGTGGTGGCAGCGGGGCGTGCTCGGAGCGACGTACGGCCTGTGCGGCTGGGCGCTCAGCGACGCCTCGTACATTCCCATGTGGCTCTGGGGCCTGGTCGCCTTCCCGATGCTCGGCATCGCCGTCGAGTGGTGCCTGGAGGAGCGCCGCTGGCCGGGCGTGGCCCTGCTGGTCGCGCTCGCCTGGTTCGGGAACTTCTACACCGCGATGATGGCCACGATGGCCGCCTGCGTCCTGCTGGCCGTCCGTATGACCACCCGCGACATGACGGCTCGGCAGCGGCTGCGCGCGCTGTGGCGGGCCGCGACGGCCACCGGCACCGGGATCCTGCTGACCCTGCCACTGCTCCTGCCGTCGTTCCTGGCCAGCGGGGCCGCGCAGCCCACCAGGGCCGCCGCCTTCGACCCCGTACGCATCGAGCTCTTCCTCGCCGGCATGCTCCCGGCCACGCACCTGTGGGGCGGCCGTCCCCGGCTCTACGTCGCCTCGCTCGGGCTCATCCTGGCCGGCAGCTTCGTGCTCAACACGCGGGTGGCGAAGCGGACCCGCCTGGTGTGGGTGACCGCGATCCTGCTCGTGGCCGCCTCCTTCCAGTTCCCGCCCACCCAGTACGTGTGGCACGGGCTGGCGGTGCCGAACGGCAACCCGTACCGGGAGGCCTTCGTCTTCAGCGGGATGGTCGTGGTCGTGGCCTGGCTGGCGCTGGCGAACCGGCCGCGCCCGCTGCACCTGGCCCTGGTCACCGCCCTCCTGGTGGCGGCCACCTTCGTCCTGCGGCGGGCCGACGACTTCGGCGGCTGGACCTGGCCGGCGGTGCTCGGCGGCGGCGCCCTCTCGCTGCTGGCCCTGGTCCTGCTCCGGCTCGGCGAGAAGCGCCGGTACCTGATCCCGGTGGCCGCCGCCCTGATGATCGGCGTGGTGTTCGCCGAGTCCACGGTGGCCGCCGCCAACGCGGACGCCCGCCGGGCCCGTGAGCGCTGGGCCAAGCCCGTCGCCACCTCGAACCGGTCGATCGGCAACCACGTCGAGGCCGTACGGGACGTGGCCGACTGGCCCGCCCACCGGACCGACTCGGGCGCCCCGCAGAGCGCGTACAACGACGCCCTGGCGCTCCGGGCGGAGGGGCCGCAGTACTACAGCAGCTACCTCCCCGCGGCCACGTACCAGGCCCTGGAGCCCCTGGGCTACGGCTTCAAGAACGACGGCCGGACCTTCTTCGGCGCCGACGACCCGGTGCTCGACGCGATCTTCTCGATCGGCGCCCGGGTCCGCACAGGGACCGCGCCGGGCACGTGGACGGCCTCGACGTTCCCCGCGCCCCCGCTGGTCACCGTCCGCGGCACGCCGTACACCTCCCCCAACCCGGCGGACAGCGTCTACGCCCGCCAGGAGAACGTCCTGGGCGCCACCGTCCACCAGGTCCCGCCCGTCACCCGCGGCGGCACCGCCACCGAGCAGACGTACGCCGCCCGCTGCACCCCGGGCTCCGAGGCCTACTGGTACTCCCCCGCCCTCTACGGCACCGTCCGCGCCGGCGACGGCCCCCGGCGGCTCCTGGAGGACCGGATGACCGGCGTGACCCCGCTGGGCACCGTGCCCGCCTCGGGCCGGGTCGACGTGACCGTGCAGACCCGTACGAAGGACGCGGACGCGGGCCCGTACCCGCTCGGCTGTCTGGACCGCGCGGCGCTCGACGGGGCCGTCCGGCACCTCACCGCCACCGGCGCCACCACGGTCCGGCCGGGCGGGCACACCGTCCGGGCCACCCTCCCCACGCCCGCCGGCGGCACGGCGGTCATCGCCACGACCGCCGTCCCCGGCTGGAGCTGCTCGGCCCCCGTCAAGCCCTTCCACGGCCTGCTGGCCGTGGACCTCCCGCCCGGCACCACCACGTTCTCCTGCACCTTCACCCCGAAGGGCCTGCACCCGGGCCTGGCAGGAGCGGCCCTGGCGCTCCTGACCCTGGCCGCCGTCCAGGCCTCGACCCGCCTGCGCCGCCGCCGCTGACGCCTGGTGCGCCCCCGGCTGCCGCCCGGCCGCCGGGAGCACAGCCCGACGGCCACCCCCCGTGGGAACGAAAAGGCCCCCCGCCGCTCCTCTCGGAGCGACGGGGGGCTTCTTCTTACGAGCTCTTAGCCGTTGTACGGGCCGTAGTCGTAGTCCTCCAGCGGGACAGCCTGGCCGGAGCCGGAGCCGAAGGGCGAGTAGTCGATGTCGTCGTAACCGACGGCCGAGTACATCGCTGCCTTGGCCTCTTCGGTGGGCTCCACCCGGATGTTGCGGTAGCGGGCGAGGCCCGTACCGGCCGGGATGAGCTTACCGATGATGACGTTCTCCTTGAGGCCGATGAGGCTGTCGGACTTGGCGTTGATCGCCGCATCCGTCAGGACTCGGGTCGTCTCCTGGAAGGAGGCGGCCGACAGCCAGGATTCCGTCGCCAGCGAGGCCTTGGTGATACCCATCAGCTGCGGACGGCCGGAGGCGGGGTGACCGCCCTCGGTGACCACACGACGGTTCTCGGTCTCGAACTTCGACCGCTCGACCAGCTCGCCCGGCAGGAGCTCCGCGTCGCCGGACTCGATGATCGTCACGCGGCGCAGCATCTGCCGGATGATGATCTCGATGTGCTTGTCGTGGATCGACACGCCCTGCGAGTTGTAGACCTTCTGGACTTCGCCGACCAGGTGGACCTGGACGGCACGCTGGCCGAGGATGCGCAGCACGTCGTGCGGGTTGGTGGCACCCATGGTGAGCTTCTGGCCCACCTCGACGTGGTCGCCCTCGTGCACGATGACCTTGGCGCGCTTCGAGATCGGGAACGCCGTCTCGTCGCTGCCGTCGTCGGGCGTGATGACGATCTTCTTCGTCTTCTCGGTCTCCTCGATCCGCACGCGACCGGCGGCCTCGGAGATCGGGGCGACACCCTTCGGGGTACGGGCCTCGAAGAGCTCGACGACACGCGGCAGACCCTGCGTGATGTCGTCACCGGCCACACCACCGGTGTGGAAGGTACGCATCGTCAGCTGGGTACCGGGCTCACCGATGGACTGGGCGGCGATGATGCCGACCGCCTCACCGATGTCGACCAGCTTGCCGGTGGCGAGCGAGCGTCCGTAGCAGAAGGCACAGGTGCCGACCGCGGACTCACAGGTCAGGACCGAGCGGGTCTTGACCTCCTCGACGCCGTTGGCGACCAGGGCGTCGATCAGGACGTCACCGAGGTCGACGTTGGCCGGCGCGATGACCTTGCCGTCGATGACGACGTCCTCGGCCAGCATGCGGGCGTAGATCGAGGTCTCGACGTCGTCGGCCTTGCGCAGCACGCCGTCCTCGCCGCGAACGGCGATCTTCAGCTTCAGACCGCGCTCGGTGCCACAGTCCTCCTCGCGGATGATCACGTCCTGCGAGACGTCCACCAGACGACGGGTCAGGTAACCCGAGTCGGCGGTACGCAGGGCGGTGTCCGCCAGACCCTTACGGGCACCGTGCGTGGAGATGAAGTACTCCAGAACGGTGAGGCCCTCACGGAAGGACGCCTTGATCGGACGCGGGATGGTCTCGTTCTTCGCGTTCGACACCAGACCACGCATACCGGCGATCTGTCGCATCTGCATCATGTTTCCTCGGGCACCCGAGTCAACCATCATGAAGATGGGGTTCGTCTTGGGGAAGTTCGCGTTCATCGCCTCGGCAACCTCGTTGGTCGCCTTGGTCCAGATCGCGATGAGCTCCTGCGTGCGCTCGTCCTTGGTGATCAGACCGCGCTCGTACTGCTTCTGGACCTTCTCGTCCATCGCCTCGTAGCCCGCGACGATGGCCTTCTTGGCCTCGGGCACGACGACGTCGGAGATGGCCACGGTGACGCCCGAACGGGTCGCCCAGTGGAAGCCGGCCGCCTTCAGGTTGTCGAGCGTCGCCGCCACGATGACCTTGGGGTAGCGCTCCGCCAGGTCGTTGACGATCTCGGAGAGCTGCTTCTTGCCCACCGAGTAGTCGACGAACGGGTAGTCCTCGGGCAGCAGCTCGTTGAAGAGCGCGCGACCCAGGGTCGTCTTCAGACGGAAGCTGTCGCCCGGCTGGAACTCCTGCTCGCCCTCTTCGGCGACCGGCGCCACCCAGCCGCGCGGCGGGATGGTGCCCACCGGGAAGCGGATGTCGACGGACGACTGGAGCGCGAGCTCGCCGTTGTCGAACGCCATGGTCGCCTCGGCCGTGGAGCCGAACGCGCGGCCCTCGCCCTTGGTGTCACGGAGCTCACCGTCGGTGGTCAGGAAGAACAGACCGAGGACCATGTCCTGGGTCGGCATCGTGACCGGACGGCCGTCGGCCGGCTTGAGGATGTTGTTCGAGGACAGCATCAGGATGCGGGCCTCGGCCTGCGCCTCCGCGGAGAGCGGCAGGTGCACGGCCATCTGGTCACCGTCGAAGTCCGCGTTGAACGCGGTGCAGACGAGCGGGTGGATCTGGATGGCCTTGCCTTCGACCAGCTGGGGCTCGAAGGCCTGGATGCCGAGGCGGTGCAGCGTGGGCGCACGGTTCAGCAGGACCGGGTGCTCGGCGATGACCTCTTCGAGGACGTCGTAGACGACCGTGCGGCCGCGCTCGACCATCCGCTTGGCGCTCTTGATGTTCTGCGCGTGGTTCAGGTCGACCAGGCGCTTCATCACGAACGGCTTGAAGAGCTCCAGCGCCATGGCCTTGGGGAGACCGCACTGGTGCAGCTTCAGCTGCGGACCGACGACGATCACGGAACGCGCGGAGTAGTCCACACGCTTACCGAGAAGGTTCTGACGGAATCGACCCTGCTTACCCTTCAGCATGTCGCTGAGGGACTTCAGGGGACGGTTACCGGGACCGGTCACCGGACGACCACGACGACCGTTGTCGAAGAGGGCGTCCACGGCCTCCTGAAGCATGCGCTTCTCGTTGTTCACGATGATCTCGGGGGCACCGAGGTCGAGGAGACGCTTCAGACGGTTGTTGCGGTTGATCACGCGGCGGTACAGGTCGTTCAGGTCGGAGGTCGCGAAGCGGCCACCGTCCAGCTGCACCATCGGACGCAGGTCCGGCGGGATCACCGGCACGCAGTCCAGAACCATGCCCTTGGGCTTGTTGCTGGTCTGCAGGAACGCGGAGACGACCTTGAGGCGCTTGAGCGCACGGGTCTTCTTCTGGCCCTTACCGGTACGGATGATCTCGCGGAGGCGCTCGGCCTCCTCCTCGAGGTCGAAGGACTCCAGGCGCTTCTGCAGCGCGGCGGCGCCCATGCAACCGTCGAAGTACGTGCCGAAGCGGTCACGCAGCTCGCGGTAGAGGAGCTCGTCGCCCTCCAGGTCCTGGACCTTGAGGTTCTTGAAGCGGGCCCACACCTCGTCGAGGCGGTCGATCTCGCGCTGGGCGCGGTCACGGAGCTGCTTCATCTCACGCTCGGCACCTTCGCGCACCTTGCGGCGTACGTCGGCCTTCGCGCCCTCGGCCTCGAGCTCGCCCAGGTCGGTCTCGAGCTTCTTGGCACGGCCTTCGAGGTCCGCGTCACGGCGGTTCTCGATCTGCTGGCGCTCGACGGAGACGTGCGCCTCCAGCGACGGGAGGTCGCGGGTGCGACGCTCGTCGTCGACGAACGTGATCATGTACGCGGCGAAGTAGATGACCTTCTCGAGGTCCTTCGGCGCGAGGTCCAGCAGGTATCCGAGGCGCGACGGGACGCCCTTGAAGTACCAGATGTGGGTGACGGGAGCGGCAAGCTCGATGTGGCCCATCCGCTCACGGCGCACCTTGGCGCGCGTGACCTCGACGCCACAACGCTCACAGATGATGCCCTTGAAGCGGACACGCTTGTACTTGCCGCAGTAGCACTCCCAGTCCCGGGTAGGACCGAAGATCTTCTCGCAGAAGAGTCCGTCCTTCTCGGGCTTGAGGGTGCGGTAGTTGATGGTCTCCGGCTTCTTGACCTCGCCGTGCGACCAGGTTCGGATGTCGTCCGCGGTGGCAAGGCCGATCCGCAGCTCGTCGAAGAAGTTGACGTCGAGCACTGTGCGTCAATCCCTCTTTCGGGGTCGAGTCTCAATCATGGTCTGAACGGTCCCGGGGATGACGGGGGGCTCTTGAGCGAGCCCCCCGTCAGGCCCGTCAGACCTCTTCGACGCTGCTCGGCTCGCGCCGGGACAGGTCGATACCGAGCTCCTCCGCCGCGCGGAAGACGTCCTCGTCGGTGTCGCGCATCTCGATGGACATGCCGTCCGAGGACAGCACCTCCACGTTGAGGCAGAGCGACTGCATTTCCTTGATGAGCACCTTGAAGGACTCGGGAATGCCCGGCTCGGGGATGTTCTCGCCCTTGACGATGGCCTCGTAGACCTTCACGCGGCCGGTGACGTCGTCGGACTTGATGGTCAGCAGCTCCTGGAGGGCGTAAGCGGCGCCGTAAGCCTCGAGCGCCCACACCTCCATCTCACCGAAGCGCTGGCCACCGAACTGCGCCTTACCACCCAGCGGCTGCTGCGTGATCATCGAGTACGGACCGGTCGACCGAGCGTGGAGCTTGTCGTCGACCAGGTGGTGGAGCTTGAGGATGTACATGTACCCGATCGAGATCGGGTCCGGGAACGGCTCGCCGGAGCGGCCGTCGAACAGGCGCGCCTTACCGGACGGGAGGACCAGGCGGTCACCGTCGCGGTTCGGGATGGTGTGCTCGAAGAGGCCGGCGAGCTCATCCTCGCGGGCACCGTCGAACACGGGGGTGGCGACGTTGGTACCGGGCTCGACGCGGTCGGCCCCGATGACCTTCAGACGCTCGGCCCACTCCTCGCCGAGCCCGGAGACGTCCCAGCCGCGGCTGGCGAGCCAGCCGAGGTGGATCTCCAGGACCTGTCCCGGGTTCATTCGGGACGGGACACCCAGCGGGTTCAGGATGATGTCGACCGGCGTGCCGTCCTCAAGGAAGGGCATGTCCTCGATCGGAAGGATCTTGGAGATGACACCCTTGTTGCCGTGACGGCCGGCGAGCTTGTCACCGTCGGTGATCTTGCGCTTCTGGGCGACGTAGACGCGGACCAGCTGGTTCACGCCCGGAGGAAGCTCGTCGCCCTCCTCGCGGTCGAAGACGCGGACACCGATGACCTTGCCGATCTCACCGTGAGGGACCTTGAGCGAGGTGTCACGCACCTCGCGGGCCTTCTCACCGAAGATCGCGCGGAGCAGACGCTCCTCCGGGGTCAGCTCGGTCTCACCCTTGGGCGTGACCTTGCCGACCAGGATGTCGCCGGCGACGACGTCCGCACCGATGCGGATGATGCCGCGCTCGTCGAGGTCGGCGAGGACCTCCTCGGAGACGTTCGGGATGTCCCGGGTGATCTCCTCGGGGCCCAGCTTCGTGTCACGGGCGTCGACCTCGTGCTCCTCGATGTGGATCGAGGAGAGGACGTCGTCCTGTACGAGGCGCTGCGACAGGATGATCGCGTCCTCGTAGTTGTGACCTTCCCAGGGCATGAACGCCACGAGCAGGTTCTTGCCGAGGGCCATTTCGCCCTCTTCGGTCGCGGGACCGTCGGCGAGGACCTGGGACTCGATGATCCGGTCACCCTCGTTGACGATGACCTTCTGGTTGACCGAGGTGCCCTGGTTCGAGCGGGAGAACTTGGCGACGCGGTACGTGGTGTACGTGCCGTCGTCGTTGGCGACGGTGATGTAGTCGGCCGAGACCTCCTGGACGACACCGTCCTTCTCCGCACGGATCGAGTCACCGGCGTCGACCGCACAGCGGTACTCCATGCCGGTGCCGACGAGCGGGGCCTCCGCCTTGATGAGCGGAACGGCCTGGCGCATCATGTTCGCGCCCATGAGGGCACGGTTGGCGTCGTCGTGCTCCAGGAAGGGGATCATCGCGGTCGCGACGGACACCATCTGGCGCGGGGAGACGTCCATGTAGTCGACGTCGTCGCCGGCGATGTAGTCGATCTCGCCGCCACGACGACGCACCAGCACGCGGTTCTCGGTGAAGCGCATGTCCTCGGACAGGCCGGCGTTGGCCTGGGCGATGACGAAGCGGTCTTCCTCGTCGGCCGTGAGGTAGTCGACCTCGTCGGTGACGACACCGTCGATGACCTTGCGGTACGGGGTCTCGACGAAACCGAACGCGTTGACGCGACCGTAGGAGGCGAGCGAGCCGATCAGACCGATGTTCGGGCCTTCAGGGGTCTCGATCGGGCACATGCGGCCGTAGTGCGACGGGTGGACGTCACGGACCTCGAAGCCGGCCCGCTCACGGGACAGACCGCCGGGGCCCAGTGCCGACAGGCGGCGCTTGTGGGTCAGGCCCGAGAGCGGGTTGTTCTGGTCCATGAACTGCGACAGCTGGCTGGTGCCGAAGAACTCCTTGATGGAGGCGACGACCGGCCGGATGTTGATCAGGGTCTGCGGCGTGATGGCCTCGACGTCCTGGGTCGTCATGCGCTCGCGGACGACGCGCTCCATACGAGCCAGACCCGTGCGGACCTGGTTCTGGATGAGCTCGCCGACGTTGCGCAGACGACGGTTGCCGAAGTGGTCGATGTCGTCGGTCTCGACGACGATCGAACGGCCGGACTCACCGGTGGTCTCGGTCTCGCCGGCGTGCAGCTTGACCAGGTACTTGATGGTCGCGATGACGTCGTCGGTGGTGAGCACACCGGCGTCGAGCGGCTCGTCGGCGCCGAGCTTCTTGTTCACCTTGTAGCGGCCGACCTTGGCGAGGTCGTAGCGCTTCGGGTTGAAGTAGAGGTTCTCGAGCAGCGTCTGAGCGGCCTCGCGGGTCGGCGGCTCGCCCGGACGCAGCTTGCGGTAGATGTCGAGCAGCGCGTCGTCCTGGCCCTGGGTGTGGTCCTTCTCCAGGGTGGCGCGCATGGACTCGTACTCGCCGAACTCCTCGAGGATCTGCTCGGTGGTCCAGCCGAGAGCCTTCAGGAGGACGGTGACGGACTGCTTGCGCTTACGGTCGATGCGGACGCCGACCATGTCGCGCTTGTCGATCTCCATCTCCAGCCAGGCACCCCGGGACGGGATGATCTTGGCGGAGAAGATGTCCTTGTCGGACGTCTTGTCGATGGAGGAGTCGAAGTAGACACCGGGGGAGCGGACAAGCTGCGACACGACGACACGCTCGGTGCCGTTGATGACGAAGGTGCCCTTGTTGGTCATGAGCGGGAAGTCGCCCATGAAGACCGTCTGAGACTTGATCTCTCCGGTCTCGTTGTTCGTGAACTCGGCCGTGACGAACAGCGGAGCCGCGTACGTGAAGTCGCGCTCCTTGCACTCGTCGACAGAGTTCTTCGCCGGCTCGAAACGGTGGTCGCGGAAGGTCAGCGACATCGACCCGGAGAAGTCCTCGATCGGCGAGATCTCCTCGAAGATCTCTTCCAGACCGGACTTGGTGGGGACGTCCTGTCCACTCTCAAGCGCCGACTCGACGCGAGACTTCCAGGCGGCATTGCCGAGAAGCCAGTCAAAGCTCTCGGTCTGCAGCGCCAGGAGGTTCGGAACCTCGAGGGGCTCCTTGATCTTTGCAAAGGAGATGCGCAGCGGGGCGGTGCTGGCACCGTTGTTCGTATTGGTCGAGGCGTTGCGCGAGGCGGCCAAGAGGGGGTCCTTCCGAGGGCTCGGACTCACTACGCGCGTACCGGTCCCAGCAGACACAGAAGACAAGCCCCCCAAATCCAACCGAAAAGGCCAGGTCAGGGTGGATCAATCAAGTGTGCTCAAGCGTGGGCATGTCCCTGGCGACGGGCAGGGGACAGCTAACAGGCAGCGCAAAGGGTCAGTGTAGCCACTCGGCTCACTGATGTCCAGACCAGGTTTCCGGAAACCGGCAACAGGCCTTCCCCATGTCGTTCAACCAACACCGTGTCCAACGCTGCGGCGCCCGTACTCGTACACAGAGCGCGTATCAGTACTGCCCTCTTCGTAGTCGATCCATGCCTCGGATCTCGGATCGAGGTGGTCGACCTCTCGACGGGTCTGAGAATGCTGCGCCGCGTCCCGTTCGTCAAGGCCCCCTGCTCCGAGCGGATCATCTTCGGACCCTGCGTCGGGGCAACGATGATCACCCTACTCCCCAACGAGAGCAGGGCAAATCAGGCACTGCGGGTACGCCAAAGGGCGACCACCCTTACGGGTGATCGCCCTTGGTTGAGGCCCCAGAGGGGCCTCAGAGGTGTTACTTGACCTCGACCGAGGCGCCGGCGCCCTTGAGGGCCTCGGCGGCCTTGTCAGCGGCCTCCTTGGCGACCTTCTCGAGGACGGGCTTCGGCGCACCGTCGACGAGGTCCTTGGCCTCCTTCAGGCCCAGGGAGGTCAGCTCACGCACGACCTTGATGACCTGGATCTTCTTGTCACCGGCGGCGGTGAGGACGACGTCGAACTCGTCCTGCTCCTCGGCGGCGGCACCGGCGTCGCCACCAGCGACACCCGCGGGGGCAACGGCGACGGCCGCGGCGGCGGTGACGTCGAACTTCTCCTCGAAGGCCTTCACGAACTCGGAGAGCTCGATGAGGGTCATCTCCTCGAACTGGGCGAGGAGGTCGTCCTGAGAGAGCTTCGCCATGATGGGCGATCCTTCCACTAATTCGGCAGGTGCCGATATGTCTAAAGAGGCGGGCGTAACGGCCCGCTACGACCCGCGCACTAGGCGGCGCGGATCAGTGCGCGAGCCGAATTACTCGGCACCGCCCTGCTCGGCGAGCTTGACGCGAAGCGCTTCCGCGGTGCGGACGAACTTCGACGGCAGCGCCTGGAAGAGCGAGGCAGCCTGAGACTGCTTGCCCTTGAACGCGCCGGCCAGCTTGCTGAGCAGAACCTCGCGGGACTCGAGGTCCGCAAGCTTCTTGATGTCATCGGCGGAGAGCGCCTTACCATCAAGGACACCCGCCTTGATGATCAGGTTGGGGTTTTCCTTGGCGAAGTCACGCAGGCTCTTCGCCGACTCCACCGGGTCACCGGTGATGAAGGCGACCGCGGTCGGACCAGCGAAGTGCTCGTCCAGCGCGGTGATCCCGGCCTGGTTGGCCGCAATCTTGGTCAGCGTGTTCTTCACCACGGCGTACTGGGCGTTCTCACCAAGGGAGCGACGCAGCGTCTTGAGCTGCGCGACGGTGAGACCCCGGTACTCGGTCAGCACGGCGGCGTTCGAGCTCTGGAACGCGTCCTTGAGCTCGGCTACCGATGCAGCCTTGTTGGGCGTCGGCATGGTGCGTTCGCCTCCTTCCGGGTGATGAGGACCGCTCAGAAGGGGCTGAACAAAAAACGCCCCGGCGCAGGCGCCAGGGCGTGGCTCGACCGGAACGAATTCCGGGAACCTTCCACAGTCACCTACGCGGGTCGTCCGCATTCAACGGATCCTTCGGCCACCGAACCCTTGCGGGCACGGCAACGACCAGCGGTCTTTGGCTTCTGGGGAAGACTACGTGAAGGGGTGCAGCCGAGGCAAATCGCCTCAGGAGTCGAGGTCAGGGCCCGCCCGGTCCGGCGCCCCGGAGCTCCTTGTCGGCCTCCCGGCAGCCGCACTGACGGTGTCGGGGCGGACGTGAGCCCCGTCCCAGGGCCGTTCCAGGCCCGTGTGCCCCCGACACGGCAGCGGGCCCCCCGCCACCCTGTGAAGGGGGCGAGGGGCCCGCTGAGCCACTCGATGAGCCGTCAGGCTCAGACAGCAGCCGGGTCTTCCTCGACGAGGAGGTTCCGGGTGCGGTTCGGGTCCAGGTGGATGCCGGGGCCCATGGTGGTGCTGATGGCGGCCTTCTTGATGTAGCGGCCCTTCGCGGCGGACGGCTTCAGACGAAGGATCTCGTCCAGGGCCGCGCCGTAGTTCTCGACCAGCTTGTCATCGGAGAAGGAGACCTTGCCGATGATGAAGTGCAGGTTCGAGTGCTTGTCGACGCGGAACTCGATCTTGCCACCCTTGATCTCGGTGACAGCCTTCGCGACGTCCATCGTGACGGTGCCGGTCTTCGGGTTCGGCATCAGGCCACGGGGACCGAGCACGCGGCCGAGGCGGCCGACCTTGCCCATGAGGTCCGGGGTGGCCACAACGGCGTCGAACTCGTTCAGGCGGTTGCCCTTGGCGATCTCGTTGATCAGCTCGTCGTCGCCGACAATGTCGGCGCCGGCGGCTTCCGCGGCCGCAGCACGGTCACCGGTCGCGAAGACCAGGACCCGGGCGGTCTTGCCGGTGCCGTGCGGGAGGTTCACGGTGCCACGGACCATCTGGTCGGCCTTGCGCGGGTCGACACCCAGGCGGAAGGCGACCTCGACGGTGCCGTCGAACTTGGTCGTGGAGGTCTCCTTGGCGAGACGGACGGCCTCGAGCGGGGCGTACAGCTTCTCCCGGTCGACCTTGGCGTCCGCAGCGCGGAGAGTCTTGCTGCGCTTCACTTCTGCTCCTGTATTTCGGCTTCAGGCATGGAGTCGTGGTGCGGACCAGCGCTTGGTCCTACCACTGATGGTGCTGGGGGTGGCTGGATCAGCCTTCGACGGTGACGCCCATCGAACGCGCGGTGCCGGCAATGATCTTGACGGCGGCGTCGATGTCGTTGGCGTTCAGGTCGGGCATCTTCAGCTCGGCGATCTCCTTGACCTGGGCAGCCGTGAGCTTGGCGACCTTGGTCTTGTGGGGCTCGCCGGAGCCCTTCTCGATGCCCGCGTGCTTCAGGATGAGGCGCGCGGCCGGCGGAGTCTTGGTGATGAAGGTGAAGGAACGGTCGTCGTAGACCGTGATCTCCACCGGCACGACCATGCCACGCTGCGACTCGGTCGCGGCGTTGTAGGCCTTGCAGAACTCCATGATGTTGACGCCGTGCTGACCGAGCGCGGGGCCGACCGGCGGAGCCGGGTTGGCCGCGCCGGCCTTGATCTGGAGCTTGATAAGCCCCGTGACCTTCTTCTTCTTGGGAGGCATTGCTCTCTCCGGGTCCTAGTGAGAGTTTTCAGCCGCCGATCCGGTCATCCGGATGGAGGCATACCGCACCACGATAACGGGTATCGCTGCGGGGCTAAAAACCGAGCAGGTCAGACCGCCCTTCACGGGGCGATCTGACCTGTCCGGAAGCTGTCGCTCAGAAGATCAGTTCTTCTGGATCTGGTCGAAGCTGAGCTCGACCGGGGTCTCGCGGCCGAAGATCTCGACGAGGCCCTTGACCTTCTTCGAGTCGGGGTTGATCTCGTTGATGGTCGCCTGCAGCGTCGCGAACGGGCCGTCGGTGACGGTGACCGAGTCGCCGACCTCGAAGTCCAGGACCTCGATGGTGCGCTTGACGGCGGGCGCGGGCAGACCGGCCTCTTCCGCGGCGGCCTTGGCGGCCTTCTCCTGCGCCTCCGGGGCGAGCATCTTGACGATCTCGTCCAGGGTCAGCGGGTACGGGTCGTACGCGTTGCCGACGAAGCCGGTGACGCCAGGCGTGTTGCGGACGACGCCCCAGGACTCGTTCGTCAGATCCATGCGGACGAGAACGTAACCGGGCAGCTTGTTCTGCCGGACGTTCTTGCGCTCGCCGTTCTTGATCTGGACGATCTCTTCCTCGGGCACCTCGGCCTGGTAGATGAACTCCTCGACGTTCAGCGAGACGGCGCGCTGCTCCAGGTTGGCCTTCACGCGCTTCTCGTAGCCGGCGTAGGTGTGGATCACGTACCACTCGCCGGGGAGCAGGCGCAGCTCCTCGCGCAGGGCCTGGATGGGGTCGACGGGCTCGGCGGGCTCGACCGGAGCGGCCTCTTCGGCCTCTTCCTCGTCGGCCTCGGCGTCGTCAGCAGCCTCTTCGACCTCGGCGTCGACCTCGGCGTCAGCCGCGTCCTCGTCCTCGTCGGACTCGACGTGCAGCGCGGCTTCCTCGGCGGCACCGGCCTCGGCGTCGGCGAGCTCGGCCTCGTCGGGGTCCACAGCGTCTGCCGCCTCGACGATGTCGAGCTCGTCCTCGACGGACTCGACGGAGTCGTGGCTCGCGTTCAGGTTCGGGTCAGACACGGTGGCTGCTTCTTCCTGGATACAAAAGGTGGTGGAACATGCGAAAACGGGCGACACCATCAAGGCGCCGCCCTCCGCGGGGATCAGCCGAAGACGAACTTGATGGCTTTTTCGAACCCAAAGTCAATCACGGTCACCAGACCGATCATGATGACCACGAAGACAATCACCACGGTGGTGTACGTCGTGAGCTGGTTGCGAGTGGGCCAGACAACCTTGCGGAGTTCCGCGACGATCTGGCGGTAGAAAAGCGCGAGTCGACCCAGAGGGCCCTTCTTGCCGCGCTTGCCGCCCTTGCGGGCCTTCTTCTCGCGCGTCTCGTCCTCGGCGTCAGGCATGTCGATGGAGCCCAGGGCGTCCGTCACGTCTCTCACCTGAATCCGGGTCGTGGCCGTACCGCGCCCGGTTGCGCCGCACGGCGTTGCAATCTAAGTACGTACCTGCGCACACACGTCCGAGAAGGAGTGTGGAGCAGGGCCGGAGGGACTCGAACCCCCAACCGCTGGTTTTGGAGACCAGTGCTCTACCAATTGAGCTACGACCCTTTGCGTCCCCCAACCTACCGCATCCGAGCGAGTGCACGGAGTGCTCGCGCTCTGCAGCGGCCGGTGAGGTCCAACGACAGGTGAGTGTACGTGAACCGGGCCGTGACGTCGAACAGCACCCGAGCTGACATGCGTCGGTCCGTTGACTGAAACGGTGTGCGGCGGTTCTTTGCCGTCTGGGACGATTGCTCGCATGACCTCTGCAACGCCTTCCTCCGAGCGCCGGGTGTCCGCCCGAATCGGCGCCATTTCCGAGTCCGCCACCCTCGCCGTGGACGCCAAGGCCAAGGCCCTCAAGGCCGCCGGGCGCCCGGTGATCGGCTTCGGCGCCGGCGAGCCCGACTTCCCGACCCCGGACTACATCGTCGAGGCCGCGGTCGAGGCCTGCCGCAACCCCAAGTACCACCGCTACACGCCGGCGGGCGGTCTGCCCGAGCTCAAGGCCGCGATCGCCGCCAAGACGCTGCGCGACTCCGGCTACGAGGTCGAGGCCTCGCAGGTCCTGGTGACCAACGGCGGCAAGCAGGCGATCTACGAGGCCTTCGCGGCCATCCTGGACCCGGGTGACGAGGTCATCGTCCCGGCTCCGTACTGGACCACCTACCCGGAGTCCATCCGGCTCGCCGGCGGTGTGCCGGTCGACGTCGTCGCCGACGAGACCACCGGCTACCGCGTCTCCGTCGAGCAGCTGGAGGCCGCGCGCACCGAGCGCACCAAGGTCGTCCTGTTCGTCTCCCCGTCCAACCCGACCGGTTCGGTCTACAGCGAGGCCGACGCGAAGGCGATCGGCGAGTGGGCCGCCGAGCACGGCCTGTGGGTGCTGACGGACGAGATCTACGAGCACCTGGTCTACGGCGAGGCGAAGTTCACCTCGCTGCCGGTCCTGGTCCCGGCCCTGCGCGACAAGTGCATCATCGTCAACGGTGTCGCCAAGACGTACGCCATGACGGGCTGGCGCGTGGGCTGGGTCATCGCCCCGCAGGACGTCATCAAGGCGGCGACCAACCTGCAGTCGCACGCCACCTCCAACGTCTCCAACGTGGCCCAGGTCGCCGCGCTGGCCGCCGTCTCGGGCAACCTCGACGCGGTCGCGGAGATGCGCAAGGCCTTCGACCGCCGTCGCCGGACGATGGTGAAGATGCTCAACGAGATCGAGGGCGTCTTCTGCCCGACCCCCGAGGGCGCGTTCTACGCGTACCCGTCGGTCAAGGAGCTCCTCGGCAAGGAGATCCGTGGCAAGCGCCCGCAGAGCTCGGTCGAGCTCGCCGCCCTGATCCTGGACGAGGTCGAGGTCGCGGTCGTCCCGGGCGAGGCCTTCGGCACCCCCGGCTACGTACGCCTGTCCTACGCCCTGGGCGACGAGGACCTGGTGGAGGGCGTGTCCCGCATCCAGAAGCTCCTGGCCGAGGCCAAGGCCTAGGCCTGACGCGGCCGGCTGCAGGACCTGAGCGGCGTCGCCCCCACCGGGGGCGACGCCGCTCCGTCATGTCCGGCCCACAGTCACCTTCCCTGGGGCTGGCCCAGATCTTTCAGCCTCGCCGCCTCTCCCAGCCCCGCCGGCGTTCGAGGCGCGGGGTCCGGGGCGGAGCCCCGATCTTTCAGCCCAGCCGGCGTTCGAGGCGCGGGTCCGGGCGGCGCCCGGAAGGCCCCCGCGCAGCGGATCCGCACCCGCTCACCCGTTCGCGCAAGCCCCCGATCGGTAAAACCCCCTCCCGCCGAGCGCGGCGGTACGGCAGGATCACCAGATGGAGCACGCACGCGATCTCACGCTTCTGCCCAAGGCCCACCTCCACCTGCACTTCACCGGGTCGATGCGACCATCGACCCTCCTGGAGCTCGCCGACAAATACGGTGTGCGCCTTCCCGACGCCCTGACGGCCGGGGAGCCGCCCAAGCTCCGCGCCACCGATGAGCGTGGCTGGTTCCGCTTCCAGCGGCTCTACGACGCCGCCCGCTCCTGCCTGCGCGAGCCCGACGACATCCGGCGCCTGGTCCGCGAGGCCGCGGAGGAGGACGTACGGGACGGCAGCGGCTGGCTGGAGATCCAGGTGGATCCCACCTCCTACGCCCCCCTGCTCGGCGGCATGATCCCGGCCGTCGAGATCATCCTGGACGCCGTGGACGCGGCCTCCCGCGAGACCGGCCTCGGCATGCGGGTCCTCATCGCCGCGAACCGCATGAAGCACCCCCTCGACGCCCGCACCCTCGCCCGCCTCGCCGTCCGGTACGCCGACCGCGGCATCGTCGGCTTCGGCCTCTCCAACGACGAGCGCCGCGGCATGGCCCGCGACTTCGACCGGGCCTTCGCGATCGCCCGCGAGGGTGGCCTCCTCGCCGCCCCGCACGGCGGCGAGCTCACCGGCCCGTCCTCCGTACGCGACTGCCTCGACGATCTGCACGCCTCCCGCATCGGGCACGGGGTGCGGGCCGCCGAGGACCCCCGGCTGCTGAAGCGGCTCGCCGACCGGCAGATCACCTGCGAGGTCTGCCCGGCCTCCAACGTCGCCCTCGGCGTCTACGAGCGGCCCGAGGACGTCCCGCTGCGCACCCTCTTCGAGGCCGGGGTCCCCATGGCGCTGGGCGCCGACGACCCGCTGCTCTTCGGGTCCCGGCTCGCGGCCCAGTACGAGATCGCCCGTCGCCACCACGCCTTCACGGACGCGGAGCTCGCCGAGCTGGCCCGCCAGTCGGTGCGCGGCAGCGCGGCGCCCGACGACGTACAGGCCAAGCTGCTGGCGGGGATCGACCACTGGCTCACCGGGTGAGCCGCAGGTCCCCCTCGTAGCAGTCGGCGCGTACCCGCCCGCCGTCCAGGAAGCCGATCTCCAGGTGGGTGCGGCCCTGCTCGGGCAGGGCGAACTCGGCGACCGAGGCGACGGTCTCGCCGAGGTGCCGTAGGAAGGGGTGGTCGCCGAGGTCCTCGCCGACCTCGATGCGGCCCCACTCCCCCATGTCGTAGGCGGCGTGCGGGGTGGCGGACTCGACGATGAGGCACTGGTCGGACCCGGTGGTGATGCGGATCGTGTCGCCGATGCTGTCGATCAGCCAGATGTCGAGGGGCGCCTCGGAACGTTCGCCGTCGCTGATGTGCCAGGACGCCACGACTCGGCTGAGCGTGCGCCCCACGAGACGGGTGGGGTCCGTACCGGCCCCGTGCAGGGGACAGAGCATGGGCGGCCGGGGCTCCTCAGATGCTGACGCCGACCGTCACCGGTTCGTTGACCAGGGTGACGCCGAAGGCCGCGTGGACGCCCGCGACGACCTCGCGGGCCAGGGTGAGGAGATCCTCGGTGGTGGCCTCGCCGCGGTTGGTGAGGGCGAGGGTGTGTTTGGTGGAGATGCGCGCCGGGCCGGTGCCGTAGCCCTTGGTGAAACCGGCCTTGTCGATCAGCCAGGCCGCGCTGGTCTTCGTACGGCCGTCGCCGGCGGGGTACGCGGGCGGGGCGGTGTCGGGGCCGAGGCGGTCCTGGGCGCGGGCGAGGAAGGTGGCGTAGGCCTCGTCGGTCAGGATCGGGTTGTGGAAGAAGGATCCGGCCGACCAGGTGTCGTGGTCGGCGGGGTCGAGGACCATGCCCTTGCCGGCGCGCAGCCGCAGCACCGTCTCGCGGGCGGTGGCGGCGGGGACCCGGTCGCCGGCCTCGACGCCGAGGGCGCGGGCGGTCTCGGGGTACTTGATCGGCGCGGACAGGCCGCCGGCGTCCTCCAGGGCGAAGCGCACGCGCAGGACGACGTAGCGGTCGGGCTGGTCCTTGAAGGTGCTGTTGCGGTACCGGAAGGCGCATTCGGCGGCGCTCAGAGTGACCGTTTCGCCGGTGCTGCGGTCGTAGGCCACGACCTCGGTGATGGTGTCGCAGACCTCCTGGCCGTACGCACCGACGTTCTGGATCGGGGTGGCGCCGGCCGAGCCGGGGATTCCGGCGAGGCACTCGATACCGGCGAGGCCGGCGTCGACGGTGCGGGCGACGGCGTCGCTCCAGTTCTCGCCCGCGGCGAGTTCCAGGGTGGTGCCGTCGAGGGTGAAGCCGGCGGTCGCGATGCGCAGGGCGGTGCCGTCGAATCCCCGGTCGCCGATGACCAGGTTGCTGCCGCCACCGATGACCAGGAGCGGCGTGCCGCTCTCGTCCGCGGCGCGCACGGTGGCGACGACCTCGGCATCGGTGGTCGCGGTGACCAGGCGGGCGGCGGGACCACCGAGACGGAAGGTGGTCAGCGGGGCGAGGGGGGCATCGTGGAGTTCCTGCACGTGGACAAGAGTACGGTCCGTGCCCCTCGCATCCCTGCGGGGCCACGGACCGTACTCACTCGTCCCCCGTGCCGGGCGGGTCAGCGGCTCGTGTTCTGCTCGGCGAGGCGGCGTTCGGCGTCGGCCCAGCTGAGGGGGAGCTCGCGGGCCGGCACGGTCCAGTAGGTGAAGGCCGATTCCTTCATGTACGCGCCGGCGACGCGGGAGCTGGTGCGGTGGGGCTCGCTACGGGCGAAGCGGAAGAGCGCGTCCCGGTCCTCCCACGCGGAGAGGGTGAGGAAGGTCCGGCCGAGGACGCGGGCGCGCAGGGCGACTCCGTGGGCGCCGGGGGCCTTGCGGATCTGGCGGATGATGCCGGGCGCCTTGAGAAAGAACCTGACGGCGCCGGTGAGCGTGGCGGTCTCGAAGCGGGACGCCATGACGTAGACCTCGGCGTCGGGGGCTGCCTGGGTGGGCGTGGACCAGGGGATGTCGGGCATGGCGGGCACTCCTTGGCTGCGAGGTGGGGCGTGCGGGGTGCTGTGTACGGGGTGCTGTGTACGGGGTGGTGTGTACGGGGTGCTCCGTACGGGGTGGTGTCCCGACGGATCAGCGCGCGGCCGGGACCTTCTCGGGGACTGCGGCGGTCCGGTCGGCGTGGGCTCCGTCGGCCTTGGTCCTGCGGGGCACCAGCAGGGCCAGCCCGGCGGCGAGGGCGACCGCGCCGGCGCCGATGCACAGGGCGGGGACGGTGCCGTCGGTGAAGGCCTGCGGGGATTCGTAGCCGCCCTGCGCGGAGAAGACCGAGGCCAGGACCGCGACGCCGAGGGCTCCGCCGACCTCGCGCAGGGCGGTGTTGGCGCCGGAGGCCCTGCCCTGGTCGGCCGGGGCGACGGTGGACATCAGGACGTTGGCGGCGGGGGCGAAGTAGAGGGCCATTCCGATCCCGCTGAGGATCAGCGGCGGGAGCTGGGCCGCGTAGGAGACGTCCGCGCTCAGGATCGCCGCGAACCAGCCGAGACCGAGGGCCTGGAAGGCGAGCCCGGCGGCGACGACGGGGCGGCCGCCGATGCGGTCGGAGAGGATCCCGGCCAGTGGGGCGACGATCATCGGCATTCCGGTCCAGGGGAGCATGCGCAGGCCGGCCTCGGTGGGCGAGTAGCCGGCGACGCCCTGGAGGAACTGGCTGAGCAGGAAGATCGAGCCGAACATGCCGAGGAACATCAGCAGGCCGGCCAAGTTGATCCCGAGGAAGCCGCGGTCACGGAAGAGCCGCATGGGGAGCATGGGGTTGGCGTTGTGGAAGCCGTGGTGGATGAAGCCGCCGACGAGCGCGGCGCCGACGATCAGGCCGGTCAGGACGGTGGCGCTGGTCCAGCCCTCGGAATTGGCGTTGACCAGGGCGTAGACGATGCCGAAGAGGCCGCCGCTGATGAGCAGGGTGCCGGGGATGTCGAGGCGCGCGTCGGGGGCGGTGGACTCGGCGAGGCGGAGGCGGGCGAGCGGAATCAGGGCGAGGCCTGTCGGCACGTTCAGCCAGAAGATCCACTGCCAGGAGATGTGCTCGGTGAGGCTGCCGCCGATGAGGGGGCCGCTGGCGACGGCGAGGCCGGTGACGGCGCCGTAGATCCCGAGGGCCATGCCGCGGCGGGCAGCCGGAACGGCGGCGGTGAGCAGGGTGAGGGTGAGCGGCATCATGATCGCCGCGCCGATGCCCTGTACGGCGCGGGCGGCGATGAGCGCGTCGATGCCGGGCGAGAGGGCGGCCGCGGCGGAGGCGCCGGTGAAGATCGCGAGGCCCACGATGAACAGCCGGCGGCGGCCGAAGCGGTCCCCGAGGGCGGCACCGAACATGAGGAGGACGGCGAAGGTGAGCGTGTACGCGTTCACCGTCCATTCCAGGTCCTCCAGCTTGCCGCCGAGGTCCTCCCGGATGGCGGGAAGGGCGGTGGTGACGACCAGGTTGTCGAGCGCGGCCATGAAGCTGGCCACGCCGGTGAGGATCAGGGCCCAGACGGCGGGCCCCCGGAGCTTGGTGTCTTGCGTCTGCACGATGTCCCCCTGCGGTTCGTTAGTTATTGATGACTAACTTTCTTGGCCATGCGAAAGCGCGTGAACGGATCACGCGCCGCCCTCACTTCTCCAGCCGGCCGGTGGTGCGGGCCGACGGATAGAACCCCTCCCAGACCCGATGGTCCAGCGGGAACCCCATGGCGGCCAGGACATTGATCAGCATCCCGTAGGCCATGAAGGTCGTGGTCTCGCCCGTGTCCGCCCCCAGCGGCACGTGGGCGGTGTCCCACAGCTCCATCCACCCGGCCCGGACGACTTCGCCGAATTCGTGGTCGCCGGCCGCCTCGGCCGCCGCCACGGCGACATACATCTGGAGCTGCATCTGGAGCTTGTCGGGATCTTCGGTGATCAGACGGGTGTACGCGTTGGCGATGGCCTGCTGGGCCTCCTCGCCCTGCAGGCCTTCGACGGCGGTGACGAAGAGCTCCCGCGTGTCCTTCAGGCAACGCTCGGACGCGGCCAGGAAGATCGCCTGCTTGTTGGGGAAGAGCCTGAACAGATAGGGCTGCGAGACGCCCACCCGCTTGGCGATCGCCTCGGTGGACGTCCCGTGGTAGCCACCCCGGGCGAACTCGTGCATCGCCGCCCGAATGACGCTCTCACGTCGCTCGTCCGCGCTCATCCTGACCATGAGACAAAGTTAGTGCTCAATCACTAACCAAGTCAAGGGCGGATCCCCTTCGGGACTCGGGCTCGGGGCTCGGGGCCGGGTGCTCGGGGCCGGGTGCTCGGGCCCGGGCTCGGGGCCGGGTGCTCGGGCTCCCGGACCGCAGCGCCCGTCGAAAGGGCGGGGGCGCACGTCGACGCGCGCCCCCGCCCTGCTCGTTCCGTGCCGTCGGCTCAGGCCAGTGCGACCACCGCACGGGACATGCCCAGGACCTTCTGGCCCGTGCTCATGGCCGTCAGGTCGACGCGGACACGGTTGTCGTCCAGCTTCGCGGCGACCTTCGCGGTGACCTCGATCAGCCCGCCCCGGTCGTCGTCGGGGACCACGACCGGCCTGGTGAAGCGCACGCCGTACTCGACCACCGCGCCCGGGTCGCCGACCCAGTCGGTGACCACGCGGATCGCCTCGGCCATGGTGAACATGCCGTGCGCGATCACGTCCGGCAGTCCCACCTCCTTGGCGAACTTCTCGTTCCAGTGGATCGGGTTGAAGTCGCCCGAGGCGCCCGCGTACTGGACGAGCGTGGCGCGCGTCACGGGGAAGGACGCTGCCGGCAGCTCGGTGCCGACCTCGACGTCGGCGTACTGGATCTGTGCTGCCATGTCAGGCCTCCTCGGGGGCGCGGGAGACGAGCTTCGTCCACGCCGTCACCACGTGCTCGCCGGTCTCGTCGTGGACCTCGCCGCGGATGTCGATGACGTCATTGCCCGCGAGCGACTTCACGGACTCGATGGTGGAGGTCACCGAGAGGCGGTCACCGGCGCGCACCGGGCGGGAGTACGCGAACTTCTGGTCACCGTGCACGACGCGGCTGTAGTCCAGCCCCAACTGCGGGTCCTCGACGACCTGGCCGGCGGCCTTGAAGGTGATGGCGAACACAAAAGTCGGCGGCGCGATCACATCGGGGTAGCCGTACGACTTCGCGGCCTCGGGATCGCTGTAGACGGGATTGGTGTCGCCCACCGCAGCCGCGAATTCGCGGATCTTCTCCCGGCCGACCTCGTACGGATCGGTGGGCGGGTAGCTCCGCCCCACGAAGGACTGGTCGAGAGCCATGACTCACTACCTCCTGTTGAAGGGACACGAATGACGCAAGTGACGCAAGAACAAAGACAGGAACGGGCACGGAAACGACATGAGGCCGCCCCCAATGAAGGGGACGACCTCATGACTGTGCCTGTATTTCGAGACTTCGCTGCGGTCAGCGGGTCTCGCGGTGCGCGGTGTGCGAGTTGCAGCGCGGGCAGTGCTTCTTCATCTCAAGACGGTCCGGGTTGTTACGCCGGTTCTTCTTGGTGATGTAGTTCCGCTCCTTGCACTCCACGCAGGCCAGCGTGATCTTCGGGCGGACGTCGGTGGCAGCCACGTGAGTGCTCCTTGACGGAAATTGGGACGGATGAACGCATACAAGAGTAGCCGACCGGGAGACCGACCCCGCAATCGGCTACTGTGTGTAGCGGCGACCGGACTTGAACCGGTGACACAGCGATTATGAGCCGCTTGCTCTACCGACTGAGCTACGCCGCTTTGATGTGATCAGCTCCCCACCCGAGGGTGGGGAACCTCTCTCACCAGAGCCCCAATGCGGAATCGAACCGCAGACCTTCTCCTTACCATGGAGACGCTCTACCGACTGAGCTATTGGGGCGAGCGATGAAGACATTACACGGTTGCCCGCCGATCGCCCAAATCCTTTGCGGGGACAGGGCTCCGACGGGGTTCGCGAGCCGCTTCCGATCAACCCCCGGATCACCTCCGACCCACTTCTCGGGCAGATTGTGGTCGGGCTCACACCCCAACGGTCGCAGAACGGAGCCTCGGAGCCCGTCGAGGCGCACGTGCGGGCGCTCCGGCGCGTGGCACCACACCGGTACGACTATTGCGCTCTTCCCCGAAGCGGGCTGCGCCGCGCCCTAGGCTCTGAGCACGCTGCGTGATCTTGGGCCGCGGGGCCGCGGGCCACGGCTCCAGGAACCGCCCGAGCCACCGCAGGAGCGCGATGTCCGACAGCCAGCCGCAGCAGCCCTTCCGATCGCCCCACAACGGAAACGGCGACGCGGCCGCAGCCGAGGCCACCACCCTGCTGCTCACCGGGGCGCGCCTCACCGACGGCCGAACCGTCGACGTCCGCCTCGGCGGCGGCCGGATCCAGGCCGTCGGCACCACGGGCAGCCTCCCCTCCCCCGCGCTGTCCCGGGTGGACCTGACCGGCCATCTGCTGCTCCCCGCCCCCGCCGAGCCGCACGCCCACGGGGACACCGCGCTGACCGCCGACGCCGACGGGCCCGTGTCCTACGCCCCCGACGAGGTCCAGCGCCGGGCCACCGAAGCAGCCCTGCTCCAGCTCGGCCACGGCGCCACCGCCGTCCGCTCCCACGTCCGCATCGGCGACGTGCACGGTCTCGGCCCCATGGAAGCCGTGCTCCAGGCCCGCCGCTCCCTGCGCGGGCTCGCCGACCTCACCGCCGTGGCCGTTCCCCGGCTGCTGACCGGGGTGGCCGGCGCGGACGGGCTGGCCATGCTGCGGGACGCGGTCAAGATGGGCGCCTCCGTGATCGGCGGCTGCCCGGACCTGGACCCGGACCCGACGGGCTTCCTCGAAGCCGTCCTGGAACTCGCCGCCGAGCACGGCTGCCCCGTGGACCTGCACACCGACGGTGACGACCCGGGTCGCCTCGCCCGGCTCGCGGCGATGGCCGGCGGGCTGCGCCCCGGGGTGACCATCGGCCCCTGCGGCGGTCTGGCCCGGCTCCCGCTGGACGCGGCCGCCCGCGCCGCCGACCAACTGGCCGCGGCCGGCGTACGGGTCACCTGCCTGCCCCAGGGCGACTGCGCGGCCCTGGAACGCCGCGGCCTGCGCACCGCCCCCGTCCGGCTGTTGCGGGCCGCCGGTGTGCGCGTCGCGGCCGGCAGCGGGGCGCTGCGGGACGCCGGGAACCCCGTCGGCCGCGGGGACCCCCTGGAGGCCGCGTATCTGCTGGCCTCCCAGGGAGGGCTCCGGGCGGCCGAGGCCTACGAGTCCGTCAGCGGCTGCGCCCGTGAGGCCATGGGCCTGCCCGAGGTCCGGGTCGAGGCCGGTTTCCCGGCGGAGCTGCTCGCCGTACGCGGGGACCGGATCGCGGGTGTGCTGTCCCTCGCCTACAGCCGGATCGTGATCCACCGCGGGCGCGTGGTAGCCCGTACGAGTGCCGTACGGGAGTACTGCGACTCCGCGGTCGCGGTGGCCCTGGACCTGCCCCGGCAGGGCCGTACGGAGTCGGGTCCCTGACGTTCGCCGGCCGTTCGCGGGCGTCGGCGCCCGGCTCGTCGTACGGTCGGGTCATGCGCATCGTCATCGCGGGTGGACACGGTCAGATCGCGCTGCGGCTCGAGCGCCTGCTCGCCGCGCGCGGGTACGAGGTCGCGGGCATCGTCCGCGATCCGGCACAGGGCGACGACCTGAGGCAGGCGGGCGCAGAGCCGGTGCTCTGCGATCTGGAATCGGCCTCGGTGGAACATGTGGCGGGGATCCTGCAGGGCGCGGACGTGGCGGTGTTCGCCGCCGGTGCGGGCCCCGGCAGCGGGATCGGGCGGAAGGACACCGTGGACCGGGGCGCGGCGGTGCTGTTCGCCGACGCCGCCGAACGGGCCCGCGTACGGCGCTTCCTGATGGTCTCTTCGATGGGTGCGGACGCGTACCACGGGGGCGACGAGGTCTTCGACGCCTACCTGCGGGCCAAGGGCGAGGCCGACGACCACGTACGGACCCGGCTGGGCCTGGAGTGGACGGTCCTGCGCCCCGGTTCGCTGATCGACGACGCCGGGACGGGCCTGGTCCGTCTGGAGGCGCGGACGGGCCGTGGGGCCGTCCCGCGCGACGACGTGGCGGCGGTGCTGGCCGAGCTGGTCGAGACCCCGGCGACGGCGGGCCTGACCCTGGAACTGATCTCCGGTTCGACGCCGGTACAGGTGGCCGTGAAGGACGTGGCGGGCAACTGAGGCCGAGGCCCCGACGGTCGGTCGATCCGGCGGGGCTGACGGTCCGGCAGTCCGGTGGTTCAGAACCCGGCGCTGATCTTGTCGTCGGACCGGCCGACGGAATCCTGCTGGTACCGGTCCTCGTACGCCTGCCGGATCCGTTCGATGCGCGTGCTGCGCTCGCCGGCCTCCTTCTCCGGGTAGAGCAGGACCACCTCGTACGAGGTCTCGCGAACGATCTTGCCGTCCTGGCCGCGCCACTGGCCGTACCCGTCGTGGAGGGTGAGCCCCTCGGGGAAGGCGGGGGTGATCTCCCGGTCCAGGAACCTCATGAACTCGCGTTCCTCGACCGGGTTGCCGCCGTCGGCCCGCTGGGTGCCGAAATACAGCCGGGTCTCCTGGTAGGGCTGCCCCACGTCCGTGTGGAGGGCCGCGCCCACCAGAGCCGGAATCCCTGCGCCGAGCAGGGCCATGAGAACCCCGCCACCGACCTTCCCGCGCGTGTCAGATGTCCATTTCACCCCCGGTGAACGAACCGGGGCCGCCGACGTTGCGCCAGGAACGAAAGAACCCCCGCTCACTGTGATTCCACAGATGAACGGGGGTTCCACTCGCGTGGCGGCGCCAGGGTTCGAACCTGGGTAGGCTGAGCCGGCAGATTTACAGTCTGCTCCCTTTGGCCACTCGGGCACACCGCCAAGATTTGCTGCCATTTTTTCCGCCTTGCGGCGGCGCTCCCTGGCAACGACGTAAACGATACCCGATGACCGGGGGTGCTTCACCACCGGATTGATCAGCGCCGCGGGTGGGCGCGGTGGCTAGGCTTTGCCGAGCGGTCCGGGCATGTCCGGCCGCGCCCTCCGGGGTGTTCACCACCGACTTCAAGGAGCCACAGCACATGGCCGACTCCAGTTTCGACATCGTCTCGAAGGTCGAGCGGCAGGAGGTCGACAACGCCCTCAACCAGGCCGCCAAGGAGCTCTCGCAGCGCTACGACTTCAAGGGCACCGGCGCCACGATCGCCTGGTCCGGCGAGAAGATCCTCATGGAGGCGAACTCCGAGGAGCGCGTGAAGGCCGTCCTCGACGTCTTCGAGACCAAGCTGGTCAAGCGGGGGATCTCGCTGAAGGCGCTGGACGCCGGGGAGCCGCAGCTGTCCGGCAAGGAGTACAAGATCTTCGCCACGATCGAGGAGGGCATCTCCCAGGAGAACGCCAAGAAGGTCGCGAAGATCATCCGGGACGAGGGTCCCAAGGGCGTCAAGGCCCAGGTCCAGGGCGAGGAGCTGCGTGTCAGCTCCAAGAGCCGTGACGACCTCCAGGAGGTCCAGGCGCTGCTCAAGGGCAAGGACCTGGACTTCGCGATCCAGTTCGTGAACTACCGCTGACCCTGTCGCAAAACCTGCCCCACGCCGGCCCGGCGGTCTTCACCGACCGCCGGGCCGCGGCGGTTGCGAAGGGGGTGTGTGCGGGGCGTGTGCGGCGCACGCGCCACCACGGCCTCCTGTGGTCACTTGGGGCGCGATGAGTGCGCCCACCACGCTGGGTGGCATCACATCACCGCGTGGCAGGGGGATCTCGCATGCCTGGGGCCGGCACGTTTCGCGATGACTTCGGGGCGTCCGTGGTCGTCGCGCTGGTCGCTCTCCCGCTGTGCGTCGGGGTGGCGGTCGCCTCCGGGGTGCCGGCCGAGCTCGGGATCGTCACCGGAGTGGTCGGCGGGTTGGTCACCGGATGGTTCCGCGGGAGCGCCCTCCAGGTGAGCGGGCCCGCGGCCGGTCTCACCGTGCTCGTCTACGAGGCGGTGCAGGCGTACGGTCTTCCCGCGCTCGGGGTGCTGGTGCTGGCCGCCGGGGTGGCACAGCTGGGGATGGGATTGCTGCGGCTCGGGCGGTGGTTCCGGGCGATCTCCGTCGCCGTCGTGCACGGGATGCTGGCCGGGATCGGGCTGGTGCTGATCTCCGGGCAGCTGTACGCGCTGGGCGGCGTGGAGGCTCCGGGGCAGACCCTGGCGAAACTGCGCGGGGTGCACGAGCTCGGGTCGCGGGCCGACTTGGCCGCCGTGCTGCTCGGGGTCGGGACGATCGCCGCCATGGTCGCCTGGCGCCGGATGCCCGCCAGGCTGCGGATCGTGCCCGGAGCGCTCGTCGGGGTGGCCGCCGCCACCGCAGCGGCCGTCCTGCTGCGGCTGCCCGTCGAGAAGGTGCGGGTGACGGGCGTGCCGGCAGCCGTGTCCCCGCCCGGCTGGGGCGACTTCGAGGTGCTGGCCTCGGTCGGCGCGGCAGGCACCGTGGTCGCGCTGGCGCTGATCGCCTCCGCGGAGACGCTGTTCAGCGCCGCGGCCGTGGACCGCATGCACGACGGGCCGAAGACCGAGTACGACAAGGAACTCATCGCCCAGGGCGTGGGCAACAGCGTGTGCGGGCTGCTCGGCGCGCTGCCGATGACCGCCGTCATCGTGCGCAGCGCCGCCAATGTGGAGGCCGGGGCACGGACCCGCGCGGCCAGGGTGCTGCACGGCGGCTGGCTGCTGCTCTTCGCCGTGGCGTTCCCGCAGCTTCTGGAGATCGTGCCGCTGGCCGCGCTGGCCGGGGTGCTGCTGCACGCGGGCTGGAAGCTGCTGCCGGCCAAGGCGGTGGCCGCGCTGTGGCGCACGCACCGGGGCGAGGCGGTGGTGCTGGTGGTCACGGCCTCGGCGATCGTGGTCACCAATCTCTTCGAGGGGGTGCTGATCGGGCTCGGGCTCGCCGTCGCCAAGGCGGCCTGGGAGACCTCCCACGTGCACATCGAGGAGGTGTGGGAGGACGAGGGGCTCTGCGTACAGGTCCTGGGAAACGCCAGTTTCCTGCGGCTGCCCAAGCTGCTCGACGCCCTGGACGCCCTGCCGCACGGGCACCCGGTGCGGCTGGATCTGAGCGGGCTGCGCCACCTGGACCATGCCTGCCTGACCGCCCTGGAGGGTTGGGAGCGCGCGCGGGCGCCATTGCCCGGCCGTGAGGGCGTCATCTAGCGGGGTTACCCTCCGCCGGTGGAACACGAGTTGAAGCGCACCTTGGGGGTGTCCGACGCCGTCGTCGTCGGGCTCGGCGCGATGGTGGGCGCCGGCATCTTCGCCGCCCTGGCTCCCGCGGCGGGGGCGGCGGGCGGTGGCCTGCTCGCCGCTCTGGCCGTGGCCGGTGTCGTGGCCTACTGCAACGCGCACTCCTCGGCGCGACTGGCCGCCCGGTATCCGGCCTCCGGCGGCACGTACGTCTACGGGCGCGAGCGGCTCGGGCCCTTCTGGGGGTATCTGGCCGGCTGGGGTTTCGTGATCGGCAAGACCGCGTCCTGTGCGGCGATGGCCCTCACGGTGGGGGCCTATCTGTGGCCCGGGCAGCAGCACGCCGTGGCCGTCGCGGCGGTGGTGGCGCTGACCGCCGCGAGCTACGGGGGCGTGCAGAAGTCGGCCCGTGCCGCCCGGGTGATCGTGGTGGTGGTGCTGGCGGTGCTCGCCGGGGTGGTCGTGGTGTGCCTGTCCTCCGGGGCGGCCGAGCTGGGGCGGCCGAGCGGATCCCCCGAGGGGATCTTCGGGCTGTTGCAGGGCGCGGGCCTGCTGTTCTTCGCCTTCGCGGGCTATGCGCGGATCACCACCCTGGGCGAGGAGGTGCGCGATCCGGAACGGACCATCCCGCGGGCGGTGCCGATCGCGCTGGGGATCGCGCTGCTGGTGTACGCCGCGGTGGCGGTGGCGGCGTTGTCGGTGCTCGGTGCGGAGGGGCTGGCGCAGTCGTCGGCCCCGCCGGCCGACGCCGTGCGGGCGGCCGGGCGGCCCGGACTGGCCCCGGTGGTCCGGGTGGGCGCGGCCCTGGCCGCGCTGGGCTCGCTGCTGGCGCTCGTGCTCGGGGTCTCGCGGACCGTCCTGGCGATGGCCCGCGACGGCCATCTGCCGCGTGCGCTGGCGACCGTACATCCCCGGCATCAGGTGCCGCACCATGCGGAGCTCGCGGTGGGTGCGGTCGTGGCGGTGCTGGCGGCCACCGCCGATCTGCGGGGCGCGATCGGTTTCTCCTCCTTCGGAGTGCTCGCCTACTACGCGATCGCGAACGTCTCCGCGTGGACTCTCGATTCAGCTGTCAAGGGTCGGGCCGTGGCAGCGGTCGGACTGTCCGGCTGTGTGGTGCTGGCGTGTGCGCTGCCTCTCGCGTCGGCGGTCGCGGGGGCGGCGGTGCTGGCGGTGGGCGTACTGGTCTACGGGGTGCGGGGGCGGCTCAGATCCGGGATCTGAACTCGGCTCAAGGCGCCAGTTCCAGGTCGCACTCCTCCCCCAGTTCGGACTCCTCGCAGAACCATGCGGTGCCGTCGAGCCAGCCGTGCAGCCAGCCGGCCAGGCTCGGCGCGTCGATGGACCAGGCCAGGTCCGGCTCCCCCGGATTCGGGTCGAACAGCAGGACCTGGCCGGTGTCGGACCAGCAGTCGACGCAGGCGTCCATCGCGCAGCCGAAGTCGGCCACGGGCAGGACCCCCTCGGGCCAGCGCCACCCGGAGGACCGTCGTTCCTCGTACGCGAGCACGGCCTGACGCAGCGACAGGAATCCCTGCCCGGGGCCGAATCGTCCGTCGCCGACGCGTGTGTAGAGCGAGGCGAGCAGGGGTGGCAGGGCGAAGCCGAGTATGGCTTCGGCTCGGGTGATCTCCCCGGTGTCCACCGGGCCGGGCAGGGTCCTTCCCCGCCGCTCGTACCGGCGTGCGGAGTTGCGCACGTGGTCGGTGACTTGCTCCAGCAACCGCTCGGTCTCGTTCATGCGTTCATGGTGACGCACACCACCGACAACCCGCTCGGCCTGTGGACAACTCGGTCGAGGACCGCGGTCGGACCCTTTTCCCGCAGGTGGGCGAGGATCTCGCCCCGCCCGACGCCTACAGCGCCTGCAACGCCCACAGCGGCTCGTCGTCGTGGACGGGCCGGGTCACCGAGCGGCGAACGGCGCGTCCGTGGGGACGATCTCGCGGCCCAGCGGCAGCAGGGAGAGCGGGACCATCTTGAAGTTGGCGATGCCGAACGGGATGCCGATGATCGTGACGCAGAGCGCGATGCCGGTGACGATGTGGCCGAGGGCCAGCCACCAGCCCGCCAGGACCAGCCACAGGACGTTGCCGATGCAGGACCCGGCGCCCGCGTCGTGGCGCTCGACCGTGGTGTAGCCGAAGGGCCAGAGGGCGTAGACGGCGATGCGGAAGGCGGCGATGCCGAACGGGATACCGATGATCGTGACGCAGAGCAGCACGCCCGCGAGGACGTATCCCAGGAACAGCCAGATGCCGCTGAGGATGAGCCAAATGATGTTGAGGATTGTCTTCACTGGCGGCGGCCTGCCATCTGTTCGAGCCGGGCGATGCGCTCGGCCATCGGAGGGTGTGTGGAAAACATCTTAGAAAGGCCCTGGCCTGGGCGGAACGGGTTGGCGATCATCATGTGGCTCGCCGCCTCCAGTCGGGGTTCGGGGGGCAGTGGGAGCTGCTTGGTGCCCGCGTCGAGCTTGCGCAGGGCGCTCGCGAGGGCCAGCGGGTCCCCGGTGAGCTGGGCACCGGAGGCGTCGGCCTCGTACTCGCGGGAGCGGCTGATGGCCAGCTGGATCACGGAGGCGGCCAGCGGGCCCAGGATCATGATCAGCAGCATGCCCAGGAGGCCCGGGCCCTCGTCGTCGTTCGACCGACCGACCGGGATCAGCCAGGCGAAGTTGACCAGGAACATGATCACCGAGGCGAGTGCGCCGGCGACCGATGAGATCAGGATGTCGCGGTTGTAGACGTGGCTGAGCTCGTGGCCGATGACCCCGCGCAGCTCGCGCTCGTCGAGGATCCGCATGATGCCCTCGGTGCAGCAGACGGCGGCGTTGCGCGGATTGCGGCCGGTGGCGAAGGCATTGGGCGCCTCGGTGGGCGAGATGTACAGGCGTGGCATGGGCTGGCGCGCGGAGGTGGAGAGCTCGCGCACCATGCGGTACAGCTGTGGAGCCTCGAACTCGCTCACAGGGCGGGCGCGCATCGCGCGTAGAGCCAGCTTGTCGCTGTTCCAGTACGCGTAGGCGTTCGTCCCGAGGGCGACGAGGACGGCGATGATCAGGCCGCCCCGTCCGAAGAAGCTGCCGATGAGGATGATGAGTGCGGACAGCCCGCCGAGGAGTACGGCGGTCTTGAGCCCGTTGTGCCGGCGGTGCACGGTACGCCCTCCAAGTGGTGCGGCAGGGGAGCCCGTCATGGATGTGAGGGTCTACGGTCCAGTGGACCCTCCCTTCCTGGTCAACGCGAGGTGAGGGCGTCTGGTTCCCAGGGCACGGCGAGGCGGCCGCCCGGCCCGGCCCCTTCCCTGGGGAGGGGCGGGGCCGCGTCCGGGGCTGCTCCGTACGGGTTACACGCGCCGGCTCACTGCGCGAAGAGGCTGCCCGAGGTGACGCGCAGGATGATCTCCGGGGCACCCGAGAGGACGACCGCCGTGATCGCGGTGACGACGATGGCCGCTGCCACCGGCCAGGGGGCGCGCGTACGGGTCTGCGCGCCCTCGGGGGTGCGGAAGAGCAGGGCCGTCCAGCGCAGGTAGTAGTACAGGGCGATGACGACGTTGACCGCCATGACCACGGCCAGCCAGCCCAGGCCCGCGTCGACCGCGGAGCGGAAGACGGTGACCTTGGCGAAGAGGCCGATGATGCCCGGCGGCAGGCCCGCCAGGCAGAGGAGGAAGAAGCCCAGCGAGAGGGCGGCCAGGGGACGCTCGGCGTACAGCCCGCGGTAGTCGCTGATCCGGTGGAGCGGCTTGGTGCGGGCGACGAGGGCGGCCACGGCGAAGGCGCCGAGGTTCACGGCGGCGTACATGAGCGCGTAGGCGACGGTGGAGCCGATCTGGTCGCGCCCGGAGTACGCGGCCGCGGCGATCGGGACCAGGAGGTAGCCGGCCTGGCCGACCGAGGACCAGGCGAGCAGTCGTACGGCGCTGTTCGGGCGGTCCGGGGACTGGCGCAGCGCGGCGGCGTTGCCCAGGGTCATGGTGAGAGCGGCGAGGACGGCCAGGGCGGGGCCCCAGATGTCGGAGTACGCCGGGAAGGCGATCACCGTGACGAGGATGAGTCCGGTGAAGCCGACGGCCTTGCCGATCACCGACAGGTAGCCGGCGATGGGCAGGGGGGCGCCGACGTAGGTGTCGGGGACCCAGAAGTGGAAGGGGACGGCCGCGGTCTTGAAGGCGAAGCCGACGAGGGTGAGCGCGACACCGGCCATGGCGAGGGTGTCGAGCTGCCCGGGAACGTCTTCGAGGCGGTCGGCGACCTGGGTGAGGTGCAGGGAGCCGGTGGCGGCGTAGACGAAGCTGACGCCCATCAGCGACACGGCGGTGGCGGTGACGGAGGACAGGAAGAACTTCAGGGCGGCCTCGGAGGAGAGCCGGTCGCCGCGGCGCATGCCGACGAGGGCGAAGGCGGGCAGCGAGGCGACTTCGAGCGCGACGATCAGGGTGGCGAGGTCGCGGGAGGCGGGCAGCAGGGCCGCGCCGGCGGCGGAGGAGAGCAGCAGGAACCAGTACTCGCCGGCCGGCATGCGGGTGTCTCGGACGGCGGTGACCGACACCAGGGCGGTGACCAGGGCGCCGGCCAGCACCAGGAACTGGATGACGAGCGTGAAGTGGTCGGCGACGTAGCTGCACGCCTCGGGGTCGCCGGTGAGGCAGAAGGTGGTCCGGTCACCGGCGCGCAGGGGCACCAGGGTGGCGGTCGCGGCGGCCAGGCCGGCGACCGAGATCCAGCCCAGGACGGGCTTGTGGCGCTCGGCGAGGAACAGGTCGGCGACCAGGACGACCAGGCCGACGGCGGCGGTGATCACCACGGGTGCGACAGCGAGCCAGTCGACGGACTGGACCAGGCTCGGGGCCTCGGCGGAGAGGACCGTCAGGGTCGTCGTGGCCGTCATGAGTTGCCTCCTGCGAGGAGCTTCTGGACGGCCGGATCGGTGAGGCCGAGGAGGACCGCGGGCCACAGGCCGGCGAGGACGGTGAGGGCGACGAGCGGGGTCCAGGCGGCGAACTCGTAGCGCTGGATGTCCGCGACGGCGAGCTCGGGACCGGCTTTCGGGTCTCCCATGCAGACGCGCCGTACGACGATCAGGAGGTACGCGGCGGTGAGCAGGGTGCCGAACGCCCCGACGGCCATGTAGGTGAGGAAGGCGGGGCGGGAGAGGCCCTCGGCAGGGTCGAAGGCGCCGAAGAGGGCCAGCATCTCGCCCCAGAAACCGGCCAGGCCCGGCAGGCCGAGGGAGGCGACGGCGGCGAAGGCCAGGAAGGCGCCCATGCGGGGGGCGCGGCCGTAGAGGGCGGCGCCGGTGGCCCCGGCGAGGGTGTCGAGGTCGGCGGTGCCGTAGCGGTCCTTGAGGGCGCCGACCAGGAAGAAGAGGAGGCCGGTGATCAGGCCGTGGGCGATGTTGGCGAAGAGCGCGCCGTTGACGCCGGTGGGGGTCATGCTCGCGATGCCGAGGAGGACGAAGCCCATGTGGCCGACGGAGGAGTAGGCGATGAGGCGCTTGAGGTCGCCCTTGTTCCCCTTGCGGGCCAGCGCGAGGCAGGCGAGCGATCCGTAGACGATGCCGACGGCGGCGAAGGCGCCCAGGTAGGGGGCGAAGGTGGCCATGCCGTCGGGGGTGATGGGCAGCAGGATGCGGACGAACCCGTACGTACCCATCTTGAGCAGGACGCCGGCCAGCAGGACGGATCCGACGGTGGGCGCGGCGGTGTGGGCGTCCGGCAGCCAGCTGTGCAGGGGCCACATCGGGGTCTTCACGGCGAGGCCGATCCCGATGGCGAGAACGGCCAGGATCTGGGTGGTGTGGGACAGTTCGCGGCCATTGTCAGAGGCCAGTGTCACCATGTCGAAAGTGCCGCTGCTCAGTCCGATCAGGAGCAGACCGAGCAGCATGACGACGGAGCCGAGGAGGGTGTAGAGGATGAACTTCCAGGCGGCGGCCTGCCGCTGAGCACCGCCCCAGCGGGCGATGAGGAAGTACATCGGGATGAGGACCATCTCGAAGGCGAGGAAGAAGAGCAGCAGGTCGAGGACGGCGAAGGTCGCGAGGGTGCCGGACTCGAGGACGAGGAGCAGCGCGACGAAGGCCTTCGGGGAGGGGCCCGCAGGGAGCTTGAAGTAGCTGTAGAGCGCGCAGAGGAAGAACAGCAGCGCGGTCATCAGGAGGAGGGGGAGCGAGATGCCGTCGACGCCGAGGTGGATCCGGACGTTCAGCGCCTGGATCCAACTGATGTCCGTCGTCGCCTGGATGCGGGACGGGGTGTCGTGGTCGAAGCCCAGGGTGAGGGCGACGGCCGCGGCGAGGATCACGCCGGTCACGGTCACGCCGTGGCGGAGCACGGCCTGTTCGGGGCTCTTGCCCTTGAGGCCGGGCGGGGCCGGCAGGAGCGCCGCGGCGGCGCCGAGGAGCGGTGCGGCCACGATGAACGCCAGAAGGAACTGCATCACGGACGGGCTGATATCAATCACGGCTGACTCACGGCTCACGATCCGGCGTTGACGTTGGCGAGGACGGCGGTGGCGATCGCCAGGACCACGGCACCGGCGAGCAGGGCGCTCAGGTAGCTCTGCACGTTGCCGGTCTGGGCACGGCGCACGAGGCTGCCGAGCAGCTGGGTGCCGGTGCCCGCGCCGCGGACGTACGTGTCGACGACCTCGCGGTCGAGGAAGCGGACGAGGCTCGCCGCGGCCTGGACGGGCCGGACGAACAGCCGGTCGTAGACGGCGTCGAGGTGGAAGCCGGCGGCCGCGTGGCGGTGCAGCGGGCCGAGGAACGCCTTGCCGGGGTCGGCGGCGGGGCCGGCCGGGACGACGGGGTGATCGTGGGTCACCTCGGCCACCTCGGGGGTTTCAGCGGCGGATTCGGCGGCGGCGACCGCGGCGGGCGTCCCGGTAGGGGCCGCGGCCGGGGTGCCGGCGGCGGCCGCGAGGGCGGCCTTCGCCGAGGCGCGCTGCCAGAGGGCGTAGGTGAGCATCGCGCCGATGGCCGCCGCGCCCGTGCCGAGGACCGAGGTGACCAGGGTGGGGGTGAGTTCCCCGCTGTCGAACCAGTCGGAGACGGTCCCGGCCGCGAGGCCGAAGCCGACGGACGGGATCGCCAGCAGCCACAGCACGCCGGTCATGGCGAGGGGCTCCTTGCCGTGGTCGGGGGCGGCGGCGCCCCGGCCGCGGAAGGCCATCAGCCACAGCCGGGTGGCGTAGGCCGCGGTGAGCAGAGCGGTCAGCAGACCGGCGACGAGCACCAGCCAGCCGGCGGCGCTGGGGGCGAAGTCGGAGTGCCCGGTCGCGGTGTGCTCGGCGGCGACGAGGACGGCTTCCTTGGAGAAGAAGCCGGCGAAGGGCGGGACGGCGGCGAGCGCGAGGAGCGCGATCGTCATCGTCCAGAAGGCGTCGGGGATGCGCTTGGCGAGGCCGTCCATGCGGGACATGACGCCGAGGGAGTTCGTACCGGCGGCGTGGATGATCACGCCGGCGCCGAGGAAGAGGAGCGCCTTGAAGGCGCCGTGGGACAGGAGGTGGAAGACGGCGGCGCCGCGGTCGCCGACGGCCAGGGCGCCGACCATGTAGCCGAGCTGGCCGATCGTGGAGTAGGCGAGCACCCGCTTGATGTCGTCCTGGGCGATGGCGGCCAGGCCGGAGCCGACCATCGTGACGGCCGCCATCACGGCCATGACCACCAGCGCGGCCTGGGAGGCCGCGAAGACGGGCAGGAGGCGGGCGATGAAGTAGACACCGGCGGCGACCATCGTCGCGGCGTGGATCAGCGCCGAGACCGGGGTGGGGCCCGCCATGGCGTCGGGGAGCCAGGTGTGCAGGGGGAACTGTGCGGACTTGCCCGCGACTCCGGCGAGCAGGAGCAGCGCGATCAACGTCGGGTGGTCGAGTCCGCCCGCGGCGACGGTCTCCAGGATCTTCGGGATCTCGAAGGAGTCGGCGTCGGCGGCGAGCGCGAACAGGCCGATCAGGAAGGGGACGTCGCCGAGCTTGGTGACGAGGAAGGCCTTCAGGGAGGCGGAGCGGGCCGCTTCGGTCTCCCAGTAGTGGCCGACCAGGAAGTACGAGCAGATGCCCATGATCTCCCAGCCGACCAGCAGCACCATCAGGTCGCCGGAGTACACGACGAGCAGCATGGCGGAGGTGAACAGTGAGACGAGAGCGGCATAGGACGGGTAGCGCGGGTCCTCACGCAGGTACGCCGTCGAGTAGAACTGTACGCAGGTGGCGACGACCCCGACCAGGACGGCGACCAGCGCGGCGAAGCCGTCCAGGTAGAGCGAGAGATCGATCGGCACCGAGCCGGTCGGGGTCAGCTCGGTCGAGGCGCTGATCGTCTCGTCGCCGCCCTGGCGGACGGCGACGAGTACGGCCAGTACGGCCGCGGCGAGCGTCGGCAGGATCGCGAGCGGCCGGACGAACCCGGGGGCGTTGCGGCCGAGCAGCAGTCCCGCCACCGCGCCGAGGAAGGGGAGCAGCGGGACGAGGACGGCGAGGGTCGTGGTGCTCACGCGGTGACCTCGCTCTGGTTGTTCGCGGCGGGCTCGTGGCCCTCGGCGGTGTCGCGCAGCCGGTCGACGTCGGAGGTGCCCCGGTTGCGGTACACCATCAGCACGATCGCGAGGCCGATGCCGATCTCGGCGGCGGCGATCGCGATGGTGAAGAGGGTGAGGGCCTGGCCGGCGTGCAGGGCGTCGCGCAGCCAGACGTCGAAGGCCACCAGGTTGAGGTTGACGGCGTTGAGCATCAGCTCGACGGACATCAGGACCAGGATGGCGTTGCGGCGGGCGAGTACTCCGTACAGGCCCGTGCAGAAGAGGAGCGCCGCGAGGACGGCGGGGTAGGCGAGGTGCATCAGCGCCGGCCCTTCTTCTCGCCGGGGCCGGCCGGGGTGCCGGCGTCGGCGGGGTCGGCGGGGTCGTTCCTGCGGGAGAGCACGATCGCCCCGATCAGGGCTGCGAGGAGGAGGACGGAGAGCGCCTCGAACGGCAGCACCCAGTGCTGGAAGAGGATCTCGCCGGAGACCTTGGTGGAGCCCTGGACCGGTCCGTCGAGGTCGATCCAGGTGGTGCGGAAGGCGTCGACCACCACCCAGACCAGTGACACGGCCGCGACGCCGGCGACGCCGAGCGCGAGCAGGCGGTTGCCGGAGTCCGCGTCCGGGGAGCGGCCGATGGGGGCCTTGGTGAGCATCAGTCCGAAGAGGAGGAGGACGATCACGGAACCGAGGTAGATGAGGACCTGGACCCAGGCGATGAACTCGGCGGTCAGCAGCAGGTACTCGACGGCGATGCCGCCGAGCGCGACGACCAGCCACAGGGCGGCGTGCACCAGCTGCTTGGTGGTGACCGTGACGAGGGCCGCGCCGAGGGTGGCGAGTCCGACGAGGACGAAGGCGATCTCGACGCCGGTCGGGGAGAGGAAGCCGGGCCCGGTGGCGGTGGCGGCCAGGGTGGCGGCGGGGCTCACGCGTCTCCCTCCGGGGTCGGGTCGGTCGGCTCTTCGGTCGCGGTCGCGGCCGCCTGGGCGGCGGCTTCGGCTGCGGCCGCCGCGGCGGCCGCGGCCGCGGCTTCGGCCTTCTCCACCGCCTTGCGGGCGGCGGCGATCTCCTTGGGCTCCTCGGCGGCCGCGTCCAGAGCGGGCGGCGCCGGGACGGTCCACATCCACTCGCGGAGCTTGTCGCGCTCGTGGGTCAGCTCGTGGATGTCGGTCTCCGCGTATTCGAACTCCGGCGACCAGAAGAGGGCGTCGAAGGGGCACACCTCGATGCAGATACCGCAGTACATGCAGAGGGAGAAGTCGATGGCGAAGCGGTCGAGGACGTTGCGGCTGCGCTCGCGACCACCCGGGGTGGACGCCGGGACCGTCTCCTTGTGGGAGTCGATGTAGATGCACCAGTCGGGGCACTCACGGGCGCAGAGCATGCAGACGGTGCAGTTCTCCTCGAACAGACCGATGACTCCGCGGGAGCGGGGCGGCAGTTCGGGCTGGACCTCGGGGTACTGGGCCGTGTGCGAGCGCTTCGTCATCGTGCGCAGCGTCACGGCCAAGCCCTTGGCCAGGCCGGATCCGGGGATGGGCATTACTGGATCGCCACCTTCACGATGCCGGTGAGCGCGATCTGGGCGAGCGCGAGCGGGATGAGTGTGGTCCAGGCGAGCTTCTGGAGCTGGTCCTCGCGCAGCCGCGGGTAGCTCACGCGGAGCCAGATCACGACGAAGGCGAGGATCGCGATCTTGAGCAGGGTCCAGACCCAGCCGAGGTCGTCGCCGAAGGGGCCGTGCCAGCCGCCCAGGAAGAGGACGGTGGTGAGGGCGCAGAGGACGACGATGCCGGCGTATTCGGCGAGGAGGAACAGCGCGAAGCGCAGGCCGGTGTACTCGGTGTACGCACCGAAGATGATCTCGGAGTCGGCGACGGGCATGTCGAAGGGGGGCCGCTGCAGTTCGGCGAGGCCGGCGACGAAGAAGACGAGCGCGCCGACGATCTGCCAGGGCAGCCACCACCACTCGAAGGCCTCGACGATGCCCGGGAGGGAGACCGTACCGGCGGCCATGGCGACGGAGGCGGCGGCGAGCAGCATCGGGAGCTCGTAGGCGAGCAGCTGGGCCGCGGTGCGCAGGCCGCCGAGCAAGGAGAACTTGTTCGCGGAGGCCCAGCCGGCCATCAGGGAGCCGAGGACTCCGACGCCCATGACGGCGAGCGCGAAGAACAGGCCCGCGTCGACGACCTGTCCGACGGCGCCTTCGCCCGGGCCGATCGGGATGACCAGCAGGACGAGGAGGTAGGGCAGCAGGGCGACGGCGGGGGCGAGCTGGAAGATCCGACGGTCGGCGCCCGCCGGAACGATGTCTTCCTTCTGCGCGAACTTCACGCCGTCGGCGACGAGCTGGGCCCAGCCGTGGAAGCCGCCGGCGTACATCGGGCCGAGGCGGCCCTGCATGTGGGCCATCACCTTGTGCTCGGTCTGCCCGACGACGAGCGGAAGCACGAGGAAGACGGCGAAGACGACGATCAGCCGCAGGGCGACGTCGAGGACGTCGTTCACGCCGTGCCTCCGGTGTCAGTGGTGGGGTCGGTCTCGGGGTCGGTCCCGGAGGCCTCGGGTTCCGGTGCGTCGGGCTCGGCCGCGGGTCCGGCCGCGGGTCCGGCGGGTCCGGCTCCCGGCTCGGCCTTCGGCCCGGTCGGGGAGGACTCGTCGTGCTCGGGCTTCGGAGCCGGTTCGCGGGCGGGCTCCTCGAAGGCGGGCTTCGGGTCGTGCCAGGGGGCGTCGGAGCTGCGGGGCTCGGGGCGGCGCGGCGCGGTCGCCTCGCCGCCGGCCTGGCTCGCGGAGCCGTCGGCGGCCGAGCGGGTGCGGCGCGGCGGACGGGGCGCGGCCTCCGTGCCCGGCGCGACAGCGTCCGGGGCGGCGGCCTCCGGGGCGGCGGCCTCCGGGGCCTGGCTCGCCGAGCCGTCCGCGACCGAGCGGGTACGGCGCGGCGGGCGCGGCGGAGCCTCCGCCGCGCCGGTGGCCGCGTCGGCCGGTGGCTGGGTGGCCGAGCCCTCGGTCACCGAGCGGGTACGACGGACGGGGGCGCCCTCGCGCGGGGTGCGCGCGGCGGCGCCCGCCGCGCCGGCCGCACGCGCGGTGCGGGCCGGACGGGCCGGGGCCGGCGGGAGCTGGCCCTTCATCGGGCCCCAGTCGTTGGGGTCCGGTACGCCCGGCGGGAGCATCTGGCGGCGCTTGGGCGCGTCCGGGTCGTGGGCCTCACCCGGCTCCTTGGCACCGGGCCAGGCCTTGGCGACGCGCGCGGCCAGGACGAAGTCCTTGCGCAGCGGGTGTCCCTCGAAGTTCTCGGGGAGGAGCAGCGGGACGAGGTGCGGGTGGTCGGTGAAGGTCACCCCGAACATCTCGAAGGTCTCGCGCTCGTGCCATTCCGCCCCGGCGTAGACGGCGACCGCCGACGGCAGGGAGGCGGCGCTGTGCGGAACCGTCGTGCGCAGCAGCAGCCGGCGCACCCGGTGGTTCTCCAGCGACGCGACGTGCGCGCAGATCCGGAAGCCGGTGCCGGGCTCGTCGACCGCGCTCAGCCAGTCGAAGTACGTGCAGCCCAGCTTGTCCCGGGCGATCTCCAGGGCGGAGATCCAGCTGCCGACGGGCACGTCCACCGTGAGGACGTCGTACGAGAACTCGGCGACGGCCTCGGCTCCGAAGACCGTCGGCGCCGCGTCGGGAAGGGAGTCGTAGAGGTTCACGCGCCCTCCCCCCGCACGGGCGCCGGCGGGGGCGTGACGAGACCGCTGGTCAGCTGGGCCACGGACGGCCCGGCGGCGTAGCGCTCGGCCAGCGACTCGCGGGCGATCTTCTCCTGGAGCTTGAGGATGCCTTGGAGGAGGGCTTCGGGACGCGGCGGGCAGCCGGGCACGTAGACGTCGACCGGGATGATCTGGTCGACGCCCTTGGTCACGGAGTACGAGTCCCAGTACGGCCCGCCGCAGTTGGAGCAGGCGCCGAAGGAGATGACGTACTTCGGCTCCGGCATCTGCTCGTAGAGCCGCTTGACCGCCGGGGCCATCTTGTCCGTGACCGTGCCCGAGACGATCATCAGGTCTGCCTGACGGGGGCCCGGCGCGAAGGGGATCACACCGAGCCGGATGAAGTCGTGCCGGGCCATGGACGCGGCGATGAACTCGATCGCGCAGCAGGCCAGGCCGAAGTTGAAGACCCACAGGCTGTACCGGCGGCCCCAGTTCAGGACCACCTTCATCGGTTCCGGGGCCAGGCGGGAGAGGACTCCGAGGCGCTTGGGCTCCGGGAGCAGCTCCGGCTGAGGTGTCACGTCCATTCGAGGACGCCCTTCTTGTACGCATAGAGCAGGCCGACGGCCAGGAAGCCCAGGAAGATGAACATCTCCACGAGCGTCGTGGCGCCGTAACCGGCGGCGGCGAACACCGTCGCCCACGGGAACAGGAAGATCGAGTCGACGGCGAAGATGACGTAGAGGAACGCGTAGACGTAGTAGCGGACCTGGGTGTGCGCCCAGCCCTCGCCGACCGGGTCCACACCGCATTCGTAGGTCAGCAGCTTCTCGGGGGTCGGGACGACGGGCCGCAGGAGGCGGCCCGCGCCGAAGGCGACGGCCACGAAAAGCACACCGAGGGCGGCCAGGAGACCGACGACCGAATAACTCCGGAAGTAGTCCGCCGCGAGCACGGTTACGGTCGATACCGTTGGTTCAGGCACGTCCGTTCCTCGCTCCTCGGTCACTGTCGACGATCTGGTACGGACGGGAGTCTAGGGCCTGCCTCACACAGGGTGGGGTTATCCCCCGTTCACAGCACCCCGGCCACCCCATGGCATCAGCGGGTCGCACTTGACAGGGTGTGGCGCATGACCATGAGCCATGCCGTACCCGACAACGACCGACCTCCCCCCGTACGCGCCGTCTTCAGCGCCGTGACGTGGAAGGAGATCGTCTATCTCGTGAGCAACCTGCCGCTGGCGATCGTCGGATTCGTTTACGCGGTTGTCATGGTTTCCACCGCCGGCGGTCTTTCCGTGACCGCGGTCGGAATTCCCCTGCTCGCGTGCGGTCTGTATCTGTCTCGGCAATTGGGACGGCTGGACCGGGCGCGCGCCCGCGGGCTGCTGGGCGTACGGGTGGACGAGCCGACCCCGATCCCCGGGCCGAAGCGGTCCGGCGGATTCTTCCCCTGGCTGTGGACGAGCATCAAGGACCCGGTCGGCTGGCGGACGGTGCTGTACCAGCTGATCCGGTTGCCGTGGGGAGTACTCACCTTCACGGTAGCGCTGACCGGCCTGTTCGTGCTGTGGCCGGTGCTGCCTTATCTGGTGCGGCTGATGGCGAACGTGGACCGGGCGATGGTACGGGGGCTGCTGTCGCCCTCCGACGACCTTGAGCGGCGGATCGCGGAGCTGGAATCCGACCGGGGGGTCGTGGTCGACACGGCGGCGGCCGACCTGCGGCGCATCGAGCGGGACCTGCACGACGGGGCGCAGGCCCGGCTGGTGGCGCTGGCGATGGGGTTGGGCCTGGCGAAGGAGAAGCTGTTGGAGGACCCGGAGGGCGCGGCGGCGATGGTCGACGAGGCGCACGGAGAGGTGAAGCTGGCGCTGCAGGAGCTGCGGGACCTCGCACGGGGGATCCACCCGGCGGTGCTGACGGACCGGGGGCTGGACGCGGCGCTGTCGTCGGTGGCGGCGCGGTGCGTGGTGCCGGTGAAGGTGGCGGTGGATCTGCCGGGGGACGTGCCGTCGGCGCGGCCGGCGGAGGCGATCGAGGGGATCGCGTACTTCGTGGTGTCCGAGCTGCTGCAGAACGTGAGCAAGCACGCGGGGCCGGGGGCGCGGGGCGCGACGGTCGAGGTGTGGCGGGCGGGGGCACGGCTGATGATCCGGGTGTCGGACGACGGGCGGGGCGGGGCGAGTCCCTCCGGGGGGAGTGGGCTGGCGGGGCTCGCGGAGCGGTTGGGCGCGGTGGACGGGGTGCTGGTGGTGGACTCGCCGGAGGGGGTCGGCACCGTGGTCACGGCCGAGCTGCCGTGGCGGGACCGGGGGTAGGCCCTGGGCCGGGGCGGCCCTCCTTGTCGTCGTGTCGGTGCTGGTGAGCGGGGGTCCCGTCCGGGTGGGCGGGGGTCCCGCTCGTGCGTGCGCCTCGCCGGCGGGGCTGCCGGGTCCCGTGCGTGTGTCCGGCTCGCCGCCGTGTCCCAGGGCTCCGCCCCGGACCCCACGCCTCACACGCCGGCGAGGCTGGATTGAGCCGCGCCGCCTCGCACGCCGGCGAGGCTGGATTGGGCCGCGCCGCCTCGCACGCCGGCGGGGGTGGGGTTAACCCCCCGGTGGAGATGCCGACCCGCCGGATGGTTGTGGGGGGACCGGGGGCGGCAGGGTGAGGGGGTATCGGAGGACCGGAAGGGCGGGTCGGGATCATGGACAACGGCAGAGGCGCGGGCGGCGGGATCGGCGCGGTGCTGCGGGCTCCGGTCGAGGGGCGAACCTGGCGGGAGCTCGGGTACCTGCTGATCGGGCTGCCACTGAGCACGCTGTACTTCTCGCTCGCCATCGCCGGCGTGAGCCTCGGCGCCGGACTGCTCGTCACCTTCCTCGGCGTGCCGGTCCTCGCCGGTGTGCTCGCCATGTGCCGGGGCTTCGGGCAACTGGAGCGGGCCCGGGCGCGGGCGCTGCTGGGGGCGGACATCGCCGCCCCCGCGCCGATCCGGGCGAAGAAGGCCGGGCCGCTCGCCGCCATGGGTGCGCTCCTCAAGAGCGGGAGCGCCTGGCGGCACGTGCTGTACTCGATCGTCCACTTCCCGTGGGCGGTGTTCTCCTTCTGCCTGTCCCTGGTGCTCTGGGCGTGCGGGTGGGCGTACCTGCTGTACCCGCTGTGGTTCTGGGTCTTCCCGGCCTTCACCGACCAGCCCGGTCTGCAGCTCTTCCAGAACGACGACTACACCTTCTACCTCGACTCGCCCACCACGATCGCCCTCACCAGCCTGATCGGGCTGGCGCTCACCCTCACCACCCCCTGGGTGATCCGGGCCCTGACCACCGTCGACCGCGTGATGGTCGGCGGGTTGCTCGGGGCGTCGAGCCTGGCCAGCCGCGTCAGCGAGCTGGAGTCCGACCGCGGGGTGGTCGTGGACACCGCCGCCGCCGACCTGCGGCGCATCGAGCGGGATCTGCACGACGGGGCGCAGGCCCGGCTGGTGGCGCTCGCGATGGATCTGGGGCTGGCGAAGGAGAAGCTGACCGAGGATCCGCAGGCCGCCGCCCGGATGGTGGACGAGGCGCACGGCGAGGTGAAGATCGCCCTTCAGGAGCTGCGGGACCTGGCCCGCGGGATCCACCCGGCGGTGCTGACGGACCGGGGGCTGGACGCGGCGCTGTCCTCGGTGGCCTCGCGGTGCGCGGTGCCGGTGCGGGTGGCGGTGGATCTGCCGGCCCGGCCCGCGGCGGCGATCGAGGGGATCGCGTACTTCACGGTCTCCGAGCTGCTGCAGAACGTCAGCAAGCACGCGCTGGCCCGGTCGGCCTCGGTGGACGTGTGGAAGTCCGGGGAGCGGTTGTTGATCCAGGTCGCGGACGACGGCCGGGGCGGGGCCGGGGCCCGCGAGGGGACGGGGCTGGCGGGGCTGACCGAGCGGCTGGACGCCGTGGACGGGGTGCTGGTCGTCGACTCCCCCGCCGGGGGCGGGACGACGGTCACGGCCGAGCTGCCCTGGCGTCCGTAGGCCGGGGAGAACCGTCGACGAAGGGCCGGGCCGGCGGGCCCGGCCCTTCGTAACTCCCGCCGTGTGTGGCGCCCGTTTGCGGTAGGCGACCTTCCGGTACTCGAAAACTCCCCCCGTACGGCGACGTGTTGTCGCGGCTCTGCCTTCACCGGGACTCAAGGCTGGGATGCTTGGCTGAGTCAGGTAGTGCGTGAACGAGTGGACGCGGGAGCTGCTGAGTCGTGGAAGACAGGGTGCGGGTGGTCATCGCCGAGGATTCAGTGCTGCTGCGTGAGGGCCTGACCCGGTTGCTGACCGACCGGGGGCATGACGTCGTGGCAGGCGTCGGGGACGCTGAGGCCCTGATCAAGACGGTGGCGGACCTGGCGGCGGAGGACGCGCTGCCCGATGTGGTGGTGGCGGACGTACGGATGCCGCCGACCCACACGGACGAGGGCGTACGGGCGGCGGTGCGGCTACGCCGCGACCACCCCGGGATAGGTGTGCTCGTGCTGTCCCAGTACGTGGAGGAGCAGTACGCCACGGAGCTGCTGGCCGGTTCGAGCACCGGGGTGGGGTATCTGCTGAAGGACCGGGTGGCCGAGGTTCGGGAGTTCCTGGACGCGGTGGTGCGGGTGGCCCGGGGCGGTACGGCCCTGGACCCCGAGGTCGTGGCCCAGCTGCTCGGTCGTAGCCGGAAGCAGGACGTGCTGGCGGGTCTGACCCCGCGCGAGCGCGAGGTGCTCGGGCTGATGGCCGAGGGCCGGACGAATTCCGCCGTGGCGAAGCAGTTGGTCGTGAGCGACGGAGCCGTGGAAAAGCACGTCAGCAACATCTTCATGAAGTTGGGCCTCTCGCCGAGTGACGGGGATCACCGGCGAGTACTGGCCGTTCTCACCTACCTGAAATCTTGATCGACTGACACTCTGTCAGATACGGCATACCGGCAGGGCCGTCTCGAGGGGCGGTCCTACGGTCCAGAATGTGACCGCTCCTGGGGGCCTTGATCCCTACCGTCGTAGGGTGGGTCCCGGGGGGTCACGCCTCGAAGGAGGTCCAGTTCAGTGACCAGCCAGGTCAGCAGCCCAGCCGAGCAGGCCGACGGGGCCGGGGGTGCGGTTGTCGGTGGACAGCGCACCCCGGAGAGTCCGGGCGGCAAGGAAGTGCGCCGCCTCGATCGTGTGATCATCCGATTCGCGGGTGACTCCGGTGACGGTATGCAGCTCACCGGTGACCGCTTCACCTCGGAAACGGCGTCCTTCGGGAACGACCTGTCGACGCTGCCGAACTTCCCCGCCGAGATCCGCGCCCCCGCCGGAACCCTTCCGGGCGTCTCCTCCTTCCAGCTCCACTTCGCCGACCACGACATCCTCACGCCGGGCGACGCCCCGAACGTGCTGGTGGCGATGAACCCGGCGGCCCTGAAGGCGAACATCGCGGACCTGCCGCGCGGCGCGGAGATCATCATCAACACGGATGAGTTCACCAAGCGCCCCATGGCCAAGGTCGGCTACGCCACCTCGCCGCTGGAGGACGGCTCCCTCGACGCCTACAGCCTGCATCCGGTGCCGCTGACCACCCTGACGGTCGAGGCCCTGAAGGATTTCGGCCTCTCCCGCAAGGAGGCCGAGCGCAGCAAGAACATGTTCGCGCTGGGCCTGCTGTCGTGGATGTACCACCGGCCCACCGAGGGCACCGAGACCTTCCTGCGGCAGAAGTTCGCGAAGAAGCCCGAGATCGCCGAGGCGAACGTCGTCGCCTTCCGGGCGGGCTGGAACTTCGGGGAGACCACGGAGGACTTCGCGGTCTCCTACGAGGTCGCCCCCGCCACCCGCGCCTTCCCCACCGGCACCTACCGCAACATCTCCGGGAACCTGGCGCTCTCCTACGGTCTCGTCGCCGCGAGCCAGCAGGCCGACCTGCCCCTCTACCTGGGCTCCTACCCGATCACCCCGGCCTCGGACATCCTGCACGAGCTGTCGAAGCACAAGAACTTCGGCGTGCGGACCTTCCAGGCCGAGGACGAGATCGCAGGCATCGGCGCGGCGCTCGGCGCGGCCTTCGGCGGCGCGCTCGGGGTGACCACCACCTCCGGGCCCGGTGTGGCGCTCAAGTCGGAGGCGATCGGCCTCGCGGTGTCGCTGGAGCTCCCGCTGCTGATCGTGGACATCCAGCGCGGTGGCCCCTCCACCGGCCTGCCGACCAAGACGGAGCAGGCGGACCTGCTCCAGGCCATGTACGGCCGCAACGGCGAGGCCCCCGTCCCGATCGTGGCGCCGCGGACCCCCGCGGACTGCTTCGACGCCGCCCTGGACGCGGCCCGTATCGCGCTCACCTACCGGACCCCGGTCTTCCTGCTCTCCGACGGCTACCTCGCCAACGGCTCCGAGCCCTGGCGGATCCCGGAGGTCGCCGACCTGCCCGACCTGAAGGTCAAGTTCGCCACCGGCGCGAACCACACCCTCTCCGACGGCACCGAGGTGTTCTGGCCGTACAAACGCGACCCGGAAACCCTCGCCAGGCCCTGGGCCATCCCCGGTACCCCCGGCCTCGAACACCGCATCGGCGGTATCGAGAAGCAGGACGGCACCGGCAACATCTCCTACGACCCGGCCAACCACGACCTCATGGTCCGCACCCGGCAGGCCAAGGTCGACGGCATCCGGGTCCCCGACGTCGACGTCGACGACCCGGACGGCGCCACCACCCTGGTCCTGGGCTGGGGATCCACCTACGGCCCCATCACCGCGGCCGTCCGCCGGCTGCGCAGCGCCGGACTCCCCATCGCCCAGGCCCACCTGCGGCACATCAACCCCTTCCCCAGGAATCTCGGCGAGGTCCTGGAGCGTTACGAGAAGGTAGTGGTGCCGGAGATGAACCTCGGGCAGCTCGCCACCCTGATCCGGGCGAAATACCTGGTCGACGCACGGTCGTACAACCAGGTCAACGGAATGCCGTTCAAGGCGGAGCAGCTCGCCACGGTTCTCAAGGAGGCCATCGATGACTGAGGTGACGGAGGCCGCGGCCGACGGGGCGCGGACCCTGCTCTCGCTCGTACCCAAGGCCGAGAGCAAGCAGTCGATGAAGGACTTCAAGTCGGACCAGGAGGTCCGCTGGTGCCCCGGTTGCGGTGACTACGCCGTGCTGGCCGCGGTTCAGGGCTTCATGCCAGAACTGGGCCTCGCGAAGGAGAACATCGTCTTCGTCTCGGGCATCGGCTGCTCCTCCCGCTTCCCGTACTACATGAACACGTACGGGATGCACTCCATCCACGGCCGCGCCCCGGCCATCGCCACCGGTCTGGCGACCTCCCGCCGCGACCTGTCCGTCTGGGTGGTCACGGGCGACGGCGACGCGCTGTCGATCGGCGGCAACCACCTGATCCACGCCCTGCGCCGCAACGTCAACCTGAAGATCCTCCTGTTCAACAACCGGATCTACGGACTGACCAAGGGCCAGTACTCCCCCACGTCCGAGGTCGGCAAGATCACCAAGTCGACGCCGATGGGCTCGCTCGACGCGCCCTTCAACCCGGTGTCGCTGGCGATCGGAGCCGAGGCCTCCTTCGTCGCCCGGACCGTCGACTCCGACCGCAAGCACCTCACCGAGGTCCTGCGCCAGGCGGCCGACCACCAGGGCACGGCGCTCGTGGAGATCTACCAGAACTGCAACATCTTCAACGACGGTGCCTTCGAGGTCCTCAAGGACAAGGACCAGGCCCAGGAAGCCGTGATCCGGCTGGAGGACGGGCAGCCGATCCGCTTCGGCACGGACAACGCGAAGGGGGTCGTACGCGATCCGGCCACCGGGGAGCTGGAGGTCGTCGAGGTCACCGCCGCCAACGAGGCACGGATCCTGGTGCACGACGCGCGGAACGCCGGCGCCACCACCGCCTTCGCGCTCTCCCGGCTCGCCGACCCCGACACGCTGCACCACACCCCGATCGGGGTGTTCCGCAGCGTGGAGCGGCCCGTCTACGACACCCTCATGGCCGACCAGCTCGACGCGGCCATCGACCGCGGCGGCAAGGGCGACCTCGGGGCGCTGCTGACCGGCAACGACACCTGGACCGTCGTCGGGTAGCGCGCGCACGGCACACACGCGACGGAGCCCGGATCCCGCTCCAGGATCCGGGCTCCGTCGCGTCCGGCCGTGCGCACGACCCCGCCCAGCACGACCCCGCCCGGCCCGGTGCCTCCCGGGTCCCGAAAGATGTCATGAGTATCTCGTGATTACGGGCATGACATCTGGGCCGGACGGCGATACCGTCGTGAAGTTGGCTGGAAGTCGCACAGGAGGCCCCGTGAAGGCACAGAACGAGCAGCGCACGGGCTTGCTCTACGGATTCGGCGCATACGGGATGTGGGGGCTGGTGCCCCTTTTCTGGCCGCTGCTCAAGCCTTCCGGGGCGGTCGAGATCCTCGCCCACCGCATGGTGTGGTCCCTGGCCGTGGTCGGTCTCGCGCTGCTCGCGCTGCGCCGCTGGGGCTGGATACGGGAGCTGCTCGGCCGGCCCCGCAAGCTCGGCCTGACCGCGCTGGCCGCCTCGGTGATCAGCGTGAACTGGGGCCTGTACATCTGGGCCGTCAACAACGAACACGTCGTCGAGGCCAGCCTCGGCTACTTCATCAATCCCCTGGTCAGCATCGCCATCGGCGTGCTGGTGCTCGGTGAGCGGCTGCGCCGCGCCCAGTGGGTGGCGGTCGGCCTCAGCTTCGCCGCCGTGCTGGTGCTCGCCATCGGCTACGGGCGGCCGCCGTGGATCTCGCTGATCCTCGCCTTCTCCTTCGCCACGTACGGGCTGATCAAGAAGAAGCTCAACATGGGCGGCCTGGAGTCGCTGGCCGCCGAGACGGCCGTGCTGTTCCTGCCCGCCCTCGGATACGTCCTGTGGCTCGGCGCGCAGGGGCAGTCCACCTTCGCGGCGCACGGTGTCGCCCACGCGCTCCTGCTGGCCGCGACCGGCCTGGTCACGGCGATCCCGCTGGTGTTCTTCGGGATGGCCGCGATCCGGGTCCCGCTGTCCACCCTGGGGCTGCTCCAGTACATGGCCCCGGTCTTCCAGTTCGGGCTCGGCGTCCTGTACTTCCACGAGGCGATGCCGCCCGAGCGCTGGGCGGGCTTCTCGCTGGTGTGGGCCGCGCTCGTGCTTCTGACCTGGGACGCGCTGCGTACGGCGCGGCGGTCCCGGATCAGGCTGGAGGCGGCGCCGTCCGTCCTGGCGACACCGGCCCGCGAGCCCGCGTAGCGCCGCCCGGCGGGCGCGTGGCGCGGCGCCCCGCGGGGCTCGCGCCGACACACCCTCCGCATCCTCGATCCCCGGTACGGGCCACCCGTACCGGGGATCGTCCGTTTTCCGAACCGCCCTGACCGAATTGTGGTCTTGACGGACAGTCATACTCTCGCTGAACATCAGGCTCGCACTGACGCACTAACGCTCACCTGCTCTATCCCCACCCGTTCCGTCATATCCCCGCGGAATCCCGGAGCCCCCACATGAGCCTGTCCGTCTCTCGGCGCCTTGCTGCCGTGACCGCGTTCGCGGTCGCCGGCCTGTTCGCCTCCGCCGTCCCCGCCGCACTGGCCGCCCCCACGGCGGTCGCCGCGGCACCGACACCGCCCGACATACCGCTGGCCAACGTCAAGGCCCACCTGTCGCAGCTCTCGACCATCGCCGCCAACAACGGCGGCAACCGCGCCCATGGCCGGGCCGGCTACAAGGCCTCGATCGACTACGTGAAGGGCAAGCTCGACGCGGCCGGCTTCACGACCACCCTGCAGACCTTCACCTCCAGCGGCGCCACCGGCTACAACCTGATCGCCGACTGGCCGGGCGGCGACCCGAACTCCGTCCTGATGGCCGGTTCGCACCTGGACTCGGTGACCTCGGGTGCGGGCATCAACGACAACGGCTCCGGCAGCGCGGCCGTCCTGGAGACGGCCCTCGCCGTCTCCCGGGCCGGCCTGCAGCCCACCAAGCACCTGCGTTTCGGCTGGTGGGGCGCGGAGGAGCTGGGCCTGATCGGCTCGAAGTACTACGTCAACAACCTGCCGGCGGCCGAGAAGGCGAAGCTCTCCGGCTACCTGAACTTCGACATGATCGGTTCGCCGAACCCGGGCTACTTCGTCTACGACGACGACCCGACCATCGAGCAGACCTTCAAGAACTACTACGCGGGCCTCGGCGTCCCGACCGAGATCGAGACCGAGGGCGACGGCCGCTCCGACCACGCCCCCTTCAAGAACGCGGGCATCCCGGTCGGCGGCCTGTTCTCCGGCGCCGACTACACCAAGACGGCGGCGCAGGCGCAGAAGTGGGGCGGCACCTCCGGTCAGGCCTTCGACCGGTGCTACCACTCCTCCTGCGACAGCCTGACGAACATCAACGACACCGCCCTGGACCGCAACTCCGACGCCGTCGCCTACGCGATCTGGACGCTCGGGGCAGGCACTCCGGTCCCGCCGGGCCGGTCCTTCGAGAACACGGCGGACGTGAACATCCCGGACTCCCCCGCGGCGGCGGTGTCCTCGCCGATCACGGTCTCCGGTGTGACGGGCAACGCGCCGGCCACCACCAAGGTCGACGTGAACATCGTCCACACCTACCGCGGTGACCTGGTGGTCGACCTGGTCGCCCCCGACGGCTCCGTCTACAACCTGCACAACCGCAGTGGCGGCAGCGCCGACAACCTGGTGCAGACGTACACCGTCAACGCCTCCTCCGAGGTCGCCAACGGCGTCTGGAACCTCCGGGTGAAGGACTCGGCGGCGCAGGACGTCGGCTACATCAACAGCTGGAAGATCACCTTCTAGTCTTCCGGGACCTTCCGGCCCGACGGCCCACGGCTCCGGCACGATCCCCTCGGATCGGGCCGGAGCTCAGGCGTCCTCGGCGCGCGCCCGCGAGGACGCCTGGAGCGGCCCCTCGATGCGGGCGCGCAGCTCCTCGGCCACGGCCGCGATGTCCGCGCGACCCAGTTTCGCCGCCTCCACCAGGTCGCCGAGCTCCTCGGGCGAGGGCAGCTGCTTCGCCCCGGCCACCCGTAGGTACGAGCGGGTCGCGGCGGCCGCGTAGAACTCGTTCATCGGCGATTCCAGCGCCGGGCACACGGCGAGGGTGTGCAAAAACGCGGCGGCCCGCCACGCGGTGTCCGGGGCGGGCTGTTCGGGCACGAGGACGAGGTCGTTCTGGTGCCGGGCGACCGCGGCGGCCACCCCGGAGGGATCCCACACGGCGGGATCGGACGGGAGGTGGTGGGCCAGAGCCGTCCAGGCCCACTCCATGGTGATCTTCAATTGCCGAACCGTTGCTGGAAGTAGCTCCAGTGATCGGCGAACTCCTCTATGCCGGAGAGGAAGTTCTTCCGGTCTTCGTCGAGTTCGCGTTCCGTGACCTCGGTGATCAGCGCGGTGACCGTCGTCCCCAGTGCCGCCGCACGTGCCTTCAGGCGTTCGTGGAACTCTTCGTCCAGGCGGATGGTGACGTGTCTCGACATGTCCAACACCGTACAGCGGGTGTGCTGTACGGGGAGCCGGAATGCCGCAAGGGTGGGCAGGGACACAGTCCCCGCCCACCCTCGTGGTGGTCGGTCCGGCCGGCGACTACTTGTTGGCGTCGGCCGCCTTCACCAGCGCGTCCTTGGTGACCGCGCCGACGTAGACCTTGCCGTCGTCCGTGATCAGGGCGTTGACCAGGCGGGTCGACAGGACACGACCCTCACCGAACTTCCCGGTGACCTTGTCCCCGAGGGAGTCGAGGAACTGCTGGGCCTGCTTCGGGGCGTTCTTGTCGTTCTCCAGGTCCTTGAGGCTCCGGCCGGCGCCCGAGTCGATCCGGGCGACGGTGGACCAGCCCTCGCCGAGGACCTTCACGTCGCCCTTGCCGTTCGCGCCGCCGGTCAGACCACCGAGGCCCGGGAAGGACTCCAGCGCCTTCCAGTGCTCGTCCGCGCCGCCCTTGCCCGCCTCGTCCACGCCCTCGGTCACCTTGGCGCCCTTGGGCAGGGTGAAGGCGAAGGTGTCCGCGGCCGGCTTGGCGAAGTCCACCTTCGTGAAGCCGGCGTCCACGATGGGCTTGCCACCCTGGGCGGACAGCAGCTGCACGCGCAGCGGTACGCCGTTCTTGGCGTCCACCGCGATCTGGACGGAGCCGACCGTGGAGCCGCTCTGCTTCGGCTTCAGCACCAGCTGGTACGCGTCACGCCCGGCCACCTGCGCGGTGTCGCCGACGCTGACGTCCGTGGTGGGGCCGGCGGCCTTCAGGATCTCCTCGGCCAGCTTCTGCGGCGAGGCGGCGAGCCGCTCGCCGGTCTTGTGCTCCTTGCCGCCGTCCTTGCCCTTGCCGGCCTCGGCGTTCTTCTCGTGGAAGGCCTCGTTCGACTTGGAGTCGTAGCCCCACACGTCGTCACCGTTGTGGATGAGGCTGTACTCGTCCTTGCCGTCGAGGAAGGTCAGCCGCTGGCGGTCCGGGCCGTCGGCCGCGACGCGCAGGGTGTGGCTGCCGTTCGCCAGCTGGGCGACCTTGTCCTCCGGGTTGGCGGAGCCGCCCGCGATGCCCCCGCCGCCGAGCAGGCCGCTCGCGATCTTCGGCAGCCCCAGGTCGGTGGTGATCCGGGCGGTGCCGGACAGCTGCTGCACGTCCGAGGCCGCGACCTTCTCGATGAGCTGCTGCGCCGTCACCTTCGGCAGGTCGGGCCCGCCGGCGTTGGCGAAGGCCGGGACCATCGCAACGGTCGCCGCGGCCACGCCCGCCACCGCTACCGGTACGGCGTACCGGGCGGCCTTGCGGGAAGTCTTGGTGTTCGTTGCCATGTCAGTGCCCTGCCCTCTGTGTCGACTGCGGCGACCACCGTGTCGCCGCGCTCACCCGATCCGGTGGGGTTTGATGACTCCATCTGACCAAATCGGCGGCCCTGGGGCGTCAGTCCCCGGACGCAACTCGGCGTACGCCCGTGGGATGACATGGAAAGGGCCCTCCTCCCCCGACCCGTAGGGGTCGCCGGGGCGGAAGGGCCCGTTCCGAGTCGTGGCCGCTACCCGGCGCGGTGCACCACCGCGTCGCAGAGCTCTTCGAGTGCCGACTTGGCGAAGCACTCCGGGAGCGGGGCCAGCATGGCCCGCGCGTCCTCGGCGTACTGGATGGTGTCGCGGCGGGCCCGCTCCAGGGCCGGGTGCGCCCGCAGCCGGGTGAGCACCTCGGCGTGGCGCGCGTCGTCCGTCAGGTCGCCGTCCAGGAGTTCCACGAGCTCCAGGTCCGCCGGGTCGCCGCCCTGGGCCGCCATCTCGCGCAGCCGCAGCACGGGCAGGGTCGGGATGCCCTCGCGCAGGTCGGTGCCCGGGGTCTTGCCGGACTCGTGCGCGTCGGAGGCGATGTCCAGGACGTCGTCGGCGAGCTGGAAGGCGGTGCCGAGCCGCTCGCCGTACTGGGTCAGGATGTCGACGACGGACTCGTCGGCGCCGGACATGAGCGCGCCGAAACGGCCTGAGACCGCGATCAGCGAGCCGGTCTTGCCGGCGATGACGTCGAGGTAGTGGGCGACGGGGTCGCGGCCGTCGCGCGGTCCGGCCGTCTCCAGGATCTGGCCGGTCACCAGCCGCTCGAAGGCCTCGGCCTGGATGCGTACGGCCTCCGGCCCGAGGTCGGCCAGGATGTGCGAGGCGCGGGCGAACAGGAAGTCACCCGTGAGGACGGCCACCGAGTTGCCCCAACGGGCGTTGGCGCTCTCCACCCCGCGGCGGACGTCCGCCTCGTCCATGACGTCGTCGTGGTAGAGCGTCGCGAGGTGCGTGAGCTCGACCACGACGGCGGACGGCACGATGCCGGGCGCGTAGGGATCACCGAAACGGGACGCGAGCATCACCAGCAGCGGCCGGAACCGCTTGCCTCCGGCCCGGACCAGGTGCTGTGCGGCCTCGGTGATGAAGGGGACTTCGCTCTTGGTGGCTTCCAGCAGACCCGCCTCGACGGCGGCCAGTCCGGCCTGGACATCGGTCTCAAGAGCCTGGTCCCGCACGCTCAGTCCGAACGGCCCGACGACGGTCACGAGGGGTACTCCTGTCTGCTGACGATCACATGGATTGTCGATGTGTCGCTGCCATCACTCAAGCCAGCGTATCGGGTCTGTTTTCGATCACCGAGAGCGCCTTCCCGGCCACCTCCCGCGCACTGCCCGATACACGCCGGTATGTTCTGGAGAAGCCGAAACAACCGGAGAATACGCTTTGCCCAGAACTGCGACCGATATGGACGAACCCGCGGATCCGGAGGCCGACCGGCCACCGTCCCGGGACGACCATGCCTTCCTCGGCCACCCCCGGGGCCTCGCCACGCTCTCCGGACTGGAGGTCTGGGAGCGTTTTTCGTTCCTGGGCATGCAGGCCATCCTCATCGGCGGCCTACGGGACCATGGTCTACCTCGTCTCCGTCGCCGGCGGATGGCTCGCCGACCGCATCCTCGGTTCCTACCGGGCCGTGCTCTGGGGCGGCATCCTGATCGCCTGCGGCCACTACGCCATGGCCGTGCCGACGGCCACCATGACCTGGGTCGGCCTCGGCCTGATCAGCGCCGGCACCGGACTGCTCAAGCCGAACGTGGCCACCATGGTCGGCAAGCTCTACCGGACGGACGACGACCGGCGCGACGCGGGTTTCGCCCTCTACTACATGGCCATCAACATCGGCGCCTTCGCCGGACCGCTGGTCACCGGCTGGCTCGGGGAGCACCAGGGCTGGCACTGGGGCTTCTCCGCCGCCGCCGTCGGGATGACCGCGGGCCTGATCCAGTACGTCCTGGGCCGTCGCCATCTGGCCGGACGCAAGCACTCCGCCGAGTACGCCCTCGCCCCCGACGCGATGCGCCGCGCCGTGTGGTGGATCGTCGGCGGCGCGCTCGCCTGCGCCGCGCTCGCCACCGTTACGGCCCTCGTCGGGTGGCTGACCATGGACCGCTTCGTCGACCTGCTCACCCTCGTCTCGGTGATCGCCCCGATCGCCTACTTCGTGGTGATGTTCGGCAGTCCGCGGGTGACGCGGGAGGAGCGCGGACGACTGCGCCCGTACGTGGTCCTCTTCCTGGCCTCGGTCGCCTTCAACTTCATCCTCTTCCAGGCCTACTCGACGATGATGCTGCTGGCCTCCACCAACGCCGAGAGTACGATCCTCGGCTTCGACTTCCCGTCGAGCTGGTACGCCTCCGCGCTCGGCGCGTTCGAGGTGGCACTGGCCCCGGTCGTCGCCGCGCTGTGGACCCGGATGGGCCACCGCCAGCCCCACGCCTCCAACAAGATCGCCATCGGGGTGATCCTGGGTGGCCTGTCCTTCCTGCTGATGGTGATCCCGACCTCGGGGCACGACGGGGACGCGTACCGGATGGCCGCCTGGTGGATCGTCGGCTCGTACCTGTTGCTCGGCCTCGGCGACGTCCTGCTGGAGACCTCGGGCATGTCGGCCACCAGCAAGCTTGCCCCGCGGGCCTTCGGCAGCCAGACGATGGCGCTCTGGTTCCTCTCCCTCGCGCTGGCCAACGGCATCCAGGCGCAGGTGGTCAAGGTCTACGGCCAGGTGTCGAACCCGGTCTACTTCGGCCTCAACGGCGCCGTCGCGGTGGCGGCGGGTGTGGTCGTGATGGCGATGGCGCCGTGGCTGCGGCGCACCATGCACCCCGTCCGCTGATGCGGCCGGGGGCGGGGATCCGAGATACACGTCCGAGGCGATTGGCGGCTGAGACCAGATGATCATCCGTACCGACTTCCCGTACGGGACCACCCACGAGGATGTCCGGATCCCGCTGCCCGACGGCGTCGAGCTGTACGCGCGGATCTGGCGCCCGGTGACGGACGAGCCGGTCCCGGCCCTGCTGGAGTACCTCCCCTACCGGCTGACCGACTGGACCGCCGCGCGCGACGCGCAGCGCCACCCCTGGTACGCGGGCCACGGCTACGCCTCCGTACGGGTGGACGTGCGCGGGCACGGCTGCAGCGGCGGCCGGCCGGGCGACGAGTACGACGCCCGTGAGCTGGCTGACGGGGTCGCGGTGGTGGAGTGGCTGGCGGCGCAGCCGTGGTGCACGGGGTCGGTGGGGATGTTCGGCATCTCGTGGGGCGGATTCAACTCCCTCCAGATCGCCGCGATGGCCCCCGCGCCGCTGAAGGCGGTCGTCACCGTCTGCTCGACGGACGACCGGTACGACAACGACGTGCACTACATGGGCGGCTCGGTGCTCGCCGTGGACATGCACGCGTGGGCGGCGACCATGCTGGCCTTCGCCTCCCGGCCGCCGGACCCGGAGTTCGTCGGAGACGACTGGCGCCGGCAGTGGCTGGACCGGCTGGAGGCGCTGGAACCCCTCGTCCACACCTGGCTCTCCCACCAGACGCGCGATGCCTACTGGCGCCACGGCAGCGTCTGCGAGGACTACGCGGCCGTCCGCGCGGCCGTGCTCGCGGTCGGCGGCTGGCACGACCCGTACCGGGACACCGTGCTGCGGCTGACCGAACACCTGCCGGCCGCCCGCGTACGGGGCCTGATCGGGCCCTGGCCGCACCAGTACCCGGACCGCGGCCTGCCGCCGGGACCGGCGATCGGCTTCCTCCAGGAGACCCTGCGCTGGTGGGACCACTGGCTGAAGGGGGTGGACAACGGGGTGATGGACGAGCCGCTGCTGCGCGCCTGGATCAGCGACTCGCACCCGCCGGCGACGGTGTACGACGAGCTCCCGGGCCGCTGGGTCGGCGAGAGGTCCTGGCCCTCGGCGTCCGTCATCCCCGTCCCGTACGTGTTCCAGGGCGCGCCGGTGGCGGTGGCCTCCCCGCAGCACACCGGGCTGGACGCGGGCCGTTTCTTCCCCTTCGGCAACGAGGCCGATCTGCCGCCGGACCAGCGGGAGGAGGACGCGAAGTCGGCCTGCTTCGAGTTCCCGGTGGGGCGCGAGGAGCCGGTGGAGATCCTGGGGCGGCCGTCGGTGACCCTGCGGCTGCGGCTGGACGTGCCGTACGGGCAGGTGATCGCCCGGCTCTGCGACGTCGCCCCGGACGGCTCCTCGACGCTGGTCACGCGGGGCGCGCTGAACCTGTCCGCGCGCCGGGGCCGGGACCGGGCGCTGCCCTGGCCGGTGGGCTCGTACGAGGAGGTCACCTTCGAGCTGAACGGCATCGGCCACGCCTTCGCGCCGGGGCACCGGATCCGGCTCGCCGTGTCCTCCGCGTACTGGCCGTGGATCTGGCCGCGGGCCGGTTCCGAGGCCGGGTGGACCCTGGATCCGGCGGGCAGCGCGCTGACCCTGCCGGTGCGGGCCGGCTCGGCGGCGGACGGCGGGATCGTCTTCGAGGCCCCGGAGCAGGCGGAGCCGCTGGGGGTGGTCCTCCCGGCGACGCTGGACGAACCGCGCCCGGAACGGCTGGTCGTACGGGACGTGGCGCGCGGAAGGTGGCGGCTGGAGGTGGACCCGCGGTACGGGGGCACGCGGGTGTTCCCGGACGGGCTGGAGTACTTCGAGGACGCGGAGGAGGTGTACGAGATCCAGGAGGCGGACGCGCTGTCGGCGCGCACGTTCTCGCGGTGGCGCATCCGGCTGCACCGGCCGGAACTGGGCTGGGACGCGCGGGTGGAGACCCGGTCGGAGATCGTCTGCGACGAGGGCGGCTTCCTGACGTCGAACGAGGTGGTGTGCCGGGAGGGGGACGAGGTGGTCTTCCACCGGACGTGGGAGCGGAGGCTGCCGCGGGCGGCGGGCTGAGCGGAACCGCCCCGGCGGGCGGCCCCGGGCTCCGCCCCGGACCCCGCGCCTCGAACGCCGGCGGGGCTGAAATGCGCGGCCCCGCCCGAGAACGACCCCCGGCATGATCCGAAGGACAGGTCCTAGCCGAACAACCGCTCCAGGACCACCGCGATGCCGTCGGCCTCGTTCGAGAGGGTGATCTCGTCGGCCACCGCCACCAATTCGTGGTGGGAGTTGGCCATGGCCACCCCGTGCGCGGCCCACGCGAACATCGGGATGTCGTTCGGCATGTCCCCGAAGGCGATCGTCGCGGACGGGGAGACGCCGAGGATGTCCGCCGCCCGGGCGAGCCCGCTGGCCTTGTCGATGCCCGGCGGCTGGAGCTCCACCGTGTGCTCGCCCGCCATCGTGACGTTCACCAGGTGGCCGACGACCGAGCGCGCGACCCGGGTCAGCTCGTCGTCGTCCAGCTCCGGGTGCTGGAGCAGCACCTTGTTGATCGGCGCCGACCACAGGTCGCAGCGCCGCGGGACGCGGACCGTCGGCAGGTGGGGGTGCCACATGCGGTAGCCCGGCCCTATCAGCATCTCGGCGTCCAGGCCCTCCTGGTTGACCGCCGCGTAGACCTCACCGATCTCCGCCTCGATCTTGCCGAGGGCCACCTCGGCCAGCTCCCGGTCCATGGAGACGGCGTGCAGCAGGCGCCCGCGCGCCGCGTCGTACACCTGCGCGCCCTGGCCGCACACCGCGAGCCCCGTGTAGCCGAGCCGGTCCAGGACGTGTCGGACCTGGGGGACGGGGCGTCCGGTGACGATGATGTGTCGGGCGCCGGCCGCGCGGGCCGCCGCGAGCGCCTCGTACGAGCGGGCGGAGACGGTGTCCCCGGCTTGCAGCAGAGTCCCGTCCAGATCCGTGGCGATCAAGGCATAGGGAAGGGCCGGAGGCGGAGCGAAAGTCACGGCGCCTAGGATACGGACCCCTTTGGACAAGTCCTACAAATTGAGCCCGAATCCGGCCTCCCGCACGCCCCACCCGTCACTCGGCGCGCTCCAGCGTCGAGCGGGACAGGGGCGGGGCAGGGAAGTGCACAACCCCGACCGTAAGGCCCTCGATCGACAGCACGCACCAAAAGCTCAGATATGACCGGAACTGTGGATACCTGACCATGGGCGTCGACCTGGGGTGTGTTTCATCTCCGCACGGGTACCCGCGCTTTCCTGCGGGATCCTGAGTAGCGTGTCCCGCACCGTGTCTACCGGGACACCCCCGGACCGCGTCGAAAGCGAGGCAGTACCCCATGCCCCAGCAGAGCCCCCTCGATGTCCCCGAGGGCGACCCGTTCGGGCCGCACAACCTCCCCTACGGCGTCTTCTCGACGGCCGCGGAAGGGCGCCGCCGGATCGGTGTGCGTATCGGCGGACACGTGTTCGACGCGGGGGCGGCCGCGGCCGCACTCGGTTCCCCGTACGCCGGACTGCTCGGGCAGGCCTCCCTCAACCCGCTGCTGGCCGCCGGGCGCACCGCCTGGCGCGACGTCCGCCGCGCGCTGACCGCCTGGGTGACCGACCCCGGCCACCGCCCCACCGTCGAACCGCACCTGCTGCCGCTCGACGAGGTCACCCTGCACCTGCCGTACGAGGTCGCCGACTACGTCGACTTCTACGCGAGCGAGCACCACGCCACCAACGTCGGCAAGATGTTCCGCCCGGACGGCGACGCGCTGACCCCCAACTGGAAGCACCTGCCGATCGGTTACCACGGCCGCTCCGGCACCCTCGTGGTCTCCGGCACCGATGTCGTGCGCCCCTCCGGTCAGCGCAAGGCGCCCACCGACCCGGCGCCCGTCTTCGGCCCCTCCGTCAAGCTCGACATCGAGGCCGAGGTCGGCTTCGTCGTCGGCGCCCCCTCCGAGCTGGGCACCCCGGTGCCGCTGGGCGCGTTCGAGGACCACGTCTTCGGGCTGTTCCTGCTCAACGACTGGTCGGCGCGGGACATCCAGGCCTGGGAGTACGTGCCGCTCGGCCCGTTCCTCGGCAAGTCCTTCGCCACCTCCGTCTCCGCCTGGGTCACCCCGCTGGAGGCCCTGGACGCCGCCCGCGTGGCGCCGCCCGCCCGCGACTTCCCGCTCCTGCCGTACCTGGACGACGCCGCCCTCGACCGCCCCGGCGGCTTCGACCTGCGCATCACCGTCTCCATCAACGGGCAGGAGGTGGCACAGCCGCCGTTCGCCACCATGTACTGGACGGCCGCCCAGCAACTCGCCCACATGACCGTCAACGGCGCCTCCCTGCGCACCGGCGACGTCTTCGGCTCCGGCACCGTCAGCGGTCCCGAGGTCGACCAGCGCGGCTCGCTGCTGGAGCTGACCTGGAACGGCCGCGACGCCATCGAGCTCACCGACGGCAAGCGCACCTTCCTGGAGGACGGGGACACCGTCACCCTCACCGCCTGGGCCCCAGGCCCGGACGGCACCCGCGTCGGCCTCGGCGAGGTCGTCGGCCGCATCGTGGGATCGCGCTAGTCCGGCGCCGGCGGCAAACGCGGTCGGCGGGGTGGCGGATCTTCCCGCCGCCCCGCCGAAACCGCAGGTCATAGCCCTGCGCGAGCGCCTCTGAGTGGCGCGACACTGTGGCAACACCACCGGCGCCGGGCCGCCGGTACGTTCTCGGACTGCCGGCCGGGCCGCGGCCGTGGCGGCGCTCGGCGAGACGGTACCGGCCGGCGCGGGACCCGCGCCGGCCGCGCGGCTCGCGGACGCGGATCCCGCCGTGCGGGCGGCCGCCGCGGCCGCGCTCCGCGAGCTCCTGGAGGTCCTGCCGGGCGGGCCGGAGCTGGGCGCGGGACTGCGCGCCGCCCTCGCCGTGCCCGACGCCGCGGTGCGCTCCGCCGCGCTGGAGGCTCTGCGGGCGCTACGGCTCGGCGAGGCGGAGCTGTACGCCGCCTCGATGGCCGACGCCGACCCGGAGGTCCGCATCCACGCGGTGCGGGGGCTGGTCGCGGTGGACGCCGCCCGGGAGCTGGCCGCGGCCGCCGCCGACCCGGCCCGCGAGGTCCGGTTGGCGGTGGCCAAGGGGCCGGCCTCGGTGCACACCCCGGTACCGGCCCCGTTGGACCCGTTGCCGGCCGACCCGGACCCGCTCGTGCGGGGCGCGGCGCTGGCGGCCCTGGCCCGGACCGGCTGCCCGGACGCGTACGCCCGTACCGCGGTGGCGGCTCTGGCCGATGCCGCCTGGCAGGTCCGGGCGGGCGCGGCGACCGGGCTGTCGGCGGCCGGCGCGGAGGCGGCCGTACCGGCCCTGGCCGAAACCCTGGCCGATGCCAACGCCGACGTCCGCAAGGCCGCGGTACTGGCCCTGCCGGCCCACCGGGACACCGAGCAGGCCCGGGCGGCCCTCGCCACGGCGGTCTCGGACCCGGACGCGGACGTCCGCGCGTACGCCGGGCGTGCGGCCTGACCCTCACACGGCGTCAGGCGGCGGCCCGGGCCCCCCGTTCGGGGGCCCGCGGCGTGCAGGGCCCGCGGGGCGCGGGGATGGTGGACGAAAGCCCGTCGACGGCAGGAGTCCCCATGTCCCCCCATGTCCGCAAGGCCGCCCTCGTGATCACCGCCGCCGTGTCGCTGGGCCTGTCCGCCGTGGTCCCGGCGCACGGCGTGGAGGGGCCCGCGCCCGACCCGCGCGACGCGAAGGCCATGCGGGACATGGCGACGGCGATCGCGGTGACGGCCAAGTACGCGGACGAGCGCGCGGCCATCAAGGACGGGTACGTCCCGAAGGGGGAGGAGTGCATGACCAACCCGTTCGGGGTGGGCGCCATGAACTACCACTACGTCAAGCAGGCCAACTGGGGCTCGATGGACCCGGCCAGGCCGACCGCACTCCTCTACAGCAAGGACAAGGACCGCAACGGCCGCCGCAAGCTGGAGACGGTGGAGTGGATGTCCACCGACCGGGACCAGGACCTGAAGACCAGCGACGACCGGCCGAGCATGTTCGGGCTGCCCTTCGACGGGCCGATGCCGGGCCACTGGGCGGGCATGCCCAAGCACTACGACCTGCACATGTGGGCCTACAAGGAGAACCCGGCGGGCCGCTTCCACAACTGGAACCCGGCGCTGACCTGCCCGAAGAAGGCCCCCACCCCGGGCAAGCCGGCCGCGGCCCACGGGCACGGCCACTAGTCCGCGCGGCCCGTGTGGTCAAGTGACCCGAGCATATGACTCACCCAAAAGGACGGCTTCTACGGGAACCCCGGGCGATACGCTGGTCGGACTCGCGAGACTCCGCCCCATGGGAGCACTGATGAGCGTCGAACCCGCAGCACCGCCGCCTGCGCCGGAGCCGGGACCCCGCTGGCCCATCCCGCCCGCGGGCGGCTGGACGGCGGACGACCTGGACACGCTTCCGAATCTGCCTCCGCACACGGAGCTGATCGACGGGAGCCTGATCTTCGTGAGTCCGCAGAGCATCTTCCACGAGCGAGCGATCGACTTGTTCAAGTGGCAGTTGCGGTCGGCGGCCCCCGCCGACTTCGAGATCTTTCGCGAGTTCACGATCGACATCGACAAACGGAATCGGCCCGAGCCGGACGTGGTGGTCGTACGCACCGACGTCGTGGACGATCTGGAACAGACCCGGTTCCCTGCCGAGGCAGTGGTGCTGGCCATCGAGGTGGTCTCCCCCGACTCTGTCGGACGTGACCGCGAGACCAAGCCGTTGAAGTACGCCAGGGCCGGGATCGTCCACTTCTGGCGGGTCGAGAACAAGGACGGCCACGCTGTGGTCTACGTCTACGAGTTGGATCCCGCCACAGGCGCCTACGTCGCGACGGGGATCTTCCACGACCGGCTGAAGGTCTCTGTGCCTTTCACCATCGATATCGACCTCACGGCGATCACACCCCGGCACCGTCCGGCGAAGTAACCCGCACACGGCCAAGGGCCCGGCCCCCTGCAGGGGGCCGGGCCCTTCGCCGTGGCGCGGACCGGTCAGCGGACGAAGGTGCTCGCCTGCCCCGCCAGGTCCAGGAAGTACTGCGGGGCCAGGCCCAGGACCAGGGTGACCGCGACGCCCACCGCGATCGTGGTCATCGTCAGCGGCGAGGGAACCGCCACCGTCGGGCCGTCGGCCTTCGGCTCGCTGAAGAACATCAGGACGATCACCCGGATGTAGAAGAACGCGGCGATCGCGGACGACAGGACACCGATCACGACCAGCACCCCGGCGCCGCTCTCCGCCGCCGCCTTGAACACCGCGAACTTGCCGGTGAAGCCGGAGGTCAGCGGAATACCCGCGAAGGCGAGCAGGAACACCGCGAAGACGGCCGCCGTCAGCGGTGAACGCCGGCCGAGACCGGCCCACTTGGACAGGTGCGTGGCCTCGCCGCCCGCGTCACGCACCAGCGTGACCACCGCGAAGGCGCCGATCGTCACGAAGGAGTACGCCCCCAGGTAGAAGAGGACGGACTGGACGCCCTGCGCCGAGGTCGCGATCACACCGGCCAGGATGAAGCCGGCGTGCGCGATCGAGGAGTAGGCCAGCAGCCGCTTGACGTCCGTCTGGGTCACGGCGATCACCGCGCCCGCCAGCATCGTGACGATGGCGACCGCCCACATCACCGGACGCCAGTCCCAACGCAGCCCCGGCAGGACCACGTACAGCAGGCGCAGGAGGGCGCCGAAGGCGGCCACCTTGGTCGCCGCCGCCATGAAACCGGTGACCGGGGTCGGGGCGCCCTGGTAGACGTCCGGGGTCCACATGTGGAAGGGGACCGCGCCGACCTTGAAGAGCAGGCCCATCAGGATCAGCGCGCCACCGATCAGCAGCAGCGCGTCGTTGCCCATGGTGGAGGCCAGCGCCGGATCGATCTTCGCGACCGTGCCGTCGACGACATCGGCGATCACCGCGTACGAGACCGAGCCCGCGTACCCGTAGAGCAGTGCGATGCCGAAGAGGAGGAAAGCGGAGGAGAAGGCACCCAGGAGGAAGTACTTCACCGCGGCCTCCTGCGACATCAGCCGCTGGCGGCGGGCGAGGGCGCAGAGCAGGTACAGCGGGAGGGAGAACACCTCGAGGGCGATGAACAGCGTCAGCAGGTCGTTCGCCGCCGGGAAGATCAGCATGCCGGCGATCGCGAACAGGGCCAGCGGGAAGACCTCGGTGGTGGTGAAGCCCGCCTTGACGGCCGCCTTCTCGCTGTCGCTCCCCGGTACGGACGCCGCCTGGGCGGCGAAGGAGTCCACCCGGTTGCCGTGCGCCGCGGGGTCCAGGCGCCGTTCGGCGAAGGTGAAGACCGCGACGATCGAGGCCAGCAGGATGGTGCCCTGCAGGAAGAGCGCCGGGCCGTCCACGGCGATGGCGCCCATCGCGGCGATGTGCGCCTTGCCCGAGCCGTACCCGCCGGCCGCGAGGCCGACGACCGCGGCGAAGGCCGAGGCCAGCGCGGCGACGGCGAGGAACACCTGGACGTAGTAGCGGGCCTTGCGAGGCACGAAGGCCTCGACGAGGATCCCGAGCACCGCCGCACCCACCACGATCAGCGTGGGCGCGAGCTGTGCGTACTCGATGGTCGGTGCCGGGATCCGGTCGGCCGGTGTCTCGGCCGCCAGTGTCCACAGGCTGTGGGCGGAAGCCAGCGTGCTCACTTCGCCACCTCCCCGTTCTTCGCTTCGACGTCGACCTCGGGCTGCGGGTCCGTCTGCTTCACGTCCGACATGGTGTGCTCCACCGCCGGGTTGACGATGTCGGTGAGCACCTTCGGGTAGACGCCCAGCCCGATCAGCAGGGCGATCAGCGGGGCGACCACCAGTACCTCCCGCAGGCGCAGGTCCGGCATGGTGCGGACCTCCTCCTTCACGGGGCCGGTCATGGTGCGCTGGTAGAGCACCAGCGTGTAGAGGGCGGCGAGCACGATGCCGGTGGTGGCGATGATGCCGACGACCGGGTACCGGGCGAACGTGCCGACCAGGACCAGGAATTCACTGACGAAGGGCGCGAGGCCCGGCAGCGAGAGGGTGGCGAGGCCACCGATCAGGAAGGTGCCGGCGAGGACCGGGGCCACCTTCTGCACACCGCCGTAGTCGGCGATGAGCCGCGAGCCGCGCCGCGAGATCAGGAACCCGGCCACCAGCATCAGCGCCGCCGTCGACAGGCCGTGGTTGACCATGTAGAGGGTGGCGCCGGACTGACCCTGGGAGGTCATCGCGAAGATGCCCAGGATGATGAAGCCGAAGTGCGAGATCGAGGCGTAGGCGACCAGCCGCTTGATGTCCCGCTGGCCGACCGCGACCAGCGCGCCGTAGACGATGCTGATCAGGGCCAGGACGAGGATCACCGGCGTGGCCCACTTGCTGGCGTCGGGGAAGAGCCCGAGGCAGAAGCGGAGCATCGCGAAGGTGCCGACCTTGTCGACGACCGCCGTGATCAATACGGCGACCGGGGCGGTGGACTCGCCCATCGCGTTCGGCAGCCAGGTGTGCAGCGGCCAGAGCGGGGCCTTCACCGCGAAGGCGAAGAAGAAGCCCAGGAACAGCAGCCGTTCGGTGTTGGTCGACATGTCGAGCGTGCCCGCGGCCCGGGCGGCGGTGATCTCCTGGAGGGAGAAGTTCCCGGCGACCACGTAGAGGCCGATGACGGCCGCCAGCATGATCAGGCCGCCGACCAGGTTGTAGAGGAGGAACTTGACCGCCGCGTACGAGCGCTGCGTGGCCGCGTTCTCCTCGGAGCCGTCCGCCGCGGCAGCGGCTGATCGGGAGGAAGTGGCCCCGTCCCCGAAGCCGCCGATGAGGAAGTACATCGGGATGAGCATGGCTTCGAAGAAGATGTAGAAGAGGAAGACGTCGGTGGCCTCGAAAGAGATGATCACCATCGCCTCGACCATAAGGATCAGGGCGAAGAATCCCTGGGTCGGCCGCCAGCGCCGGCTCTTCGTCTCCAACGGGTCGGCGTCATGCCAGCCTGCAAGGATGATGAACGGCATCAGGAGCGCGGTGAGCCCGATGAGCACCACCCCGATCCCGTCCACGCCCAGCTCGTAGCGGACGCCGAAGTCGGCGATCCAGGGCCGGGATTCGGTGAGCTGGTAGCGGTCACCGGTCGGGTCGAACCGGATCGCGACGAGCACGGCCAGGGCCAGTGTCGCCAGCGAGAAGAGCAGCGCGAGCCACTTGGCGGCGGTCCTACGGGCGGCCGGGACGGCCGCCGTCAGGATCGCACCGACCGCGGGGACCGCGGCCGTCACCGTCAGAAGCGGGAAACTCATTTCACACCGCCCTCATCAGCAGGGTCGCGGCGATGAGAACCACCGTGCCCCCGAACATCGAGACCGCGTAGCTGCGGGCGTAGCCGTTCTGCAGCTTGCGCAGGCGGCCCGAGAGCCCGCCGACCGAGGCGGCCGTCCCGTTGACCACCCCGTCGACCACGCTGTGGTCGAGGTACACGAGCGAGCGGGTCAGGTGTTCCCCGCCGCGCACCAGCACGACGTGGTTGAAGTCGTCCTGGTAGAGGTCCTTGCGGGCCGCCCGGGTGAGGAGCGAGCCGCGCGGGGCGACGACCGGGACGGGCCTGCGGCCGTACATGGCCCAGGCGATGCCGACGCCGACGAGGAGCATCACCATGGTGGCGGCGGTCACGGTCATGGCACTGACCGGCGGGTTGCCGTGCGAGTACCCCGTGACGGGCTCCAGCCACTTCAGGAAGCGCTCGCCGATCTCGAAGAAGGCGCCGGCGAAGACCGAGCCGAAGGCCAGGATGACCATGGGGACGGTCATGGACTTCGGGGACTCGTGCGGGTGCGGCGGATGCCCTTCGTCATCCGGCTGCCAGCGCTTTTCGCCGAAGAAGGTGAGGAGCATGACGCGGGTCATGTAGAAGGCGGTGATGCCCGCGCCCAGCAGGGTCACGCCGCCGAGGATCCAGCCCTCGGTGCCGCCCTTCGCGAAGGCCGCCTCGATGATCATGTCCTTGGAGAAGAAGCCCGACAGACCCGGGAAGCCGATGATGGCCAGGTACCCGAGGCCGAAGGTCACGAAGGTGACCGGCATGTACGTGCGCAGACCGCCGTACTTGCGCATGTCGACCTCGTCGTTCATCCCGTGCATCACGGAACCCGCGCCGAGGAAGAGGCCGGCCTTGAAGAAGCCGTGCGTCACCAGGTGCATGATCGCGAAGACGTAGCCGATGGGGCCGAGGCCGGCGGCGAGGATCATGTAGCCGATCTGCGACATCGTCGAGCCCGCCAGGGCCTTCTTGATGTCGTCCTTCGCGCAACCGACGATCGCACCGAAGAGCAGCGTGACCGCGCCCACGACGGTGACCACCAACTGGGCGTCCGGCGCCCCGTTGAAGACGGTGGCCGAGCGGACGATCAGGTACACGCCCGCGGTCACCATGGTGGCCGCGTGGATCAGGGCCGAGACCGGGGTCGGGCCCTCCATCGCGTCCCCGAGCCAGGACTGCAGCGGGACCTGCGCCGACTTGCCACAGGCGGCCAGCAGCAGCATCAGCCCGATGGCGGTGAGCTTGCCCTCCGAGGCCTCCCCCACCGCGCCGAACACCGGCCCGAAGGCGAAGGTCCCGAAGGTGGTGAACATCAGCATGATCGCGATCGACAGCCCGATGTCGCCGACGCGGTTGACCAGGAAGGCCTTCTTCGCGGCGGTGGCCGCGCTGGGCTTGTGCTGCCAGAAACCGATCAGGAGGTAGGAAGCGAGGCCCACGCCCTCCCAGCCGAAGTACAGCAGCAGGTAGTTGTCGGCGAGGACCAGCAACAGCATGGCCGCGACGAACAGGTTGAGGTAGCCGAAGAAGCGACGGCGGCGCTCGTCGTGCTCCATGTACCCGATCGAGTACACGTGGATGAGCGTGCCCACGCCGGAGATCAGCAGGACGAAGGTCATCGACAGCTGGTCCAGCTGGAAGGCCATGTCCGCCTGGAATCCCTCGACGGGGATCCAGGTGTACAGCTTCTGGGTCAGGGTACGGTCCTCGGCCGTGCGCCCCAGCATGTCGGCGAACAGGGCGACGCCGATCCCGAAGGAGACGGCCGCGAGCAGGGTGCCGATCCAGTGACCGACCTTGTCGAGGCGCCGGCCGCCGCAGAGCAGCACCACCGCTCCGAGCAGGGGCGCCGCGATCAGCAGCGCAATCAGGTTCTCCACAGCGACCCCTTACAGCTTCATCAGGCTGGCGTCGTCGACCGAGGCCGAGTGGCGGGTACGGAACAGCGACACGATGATCGCCAGGCCGACCACGACCTCCGCGGCGGCGACGACCATCGTGAAGAACGCGATGATCTGGCCGTCGAGATTGCCGTGCATCCGGGAGAACGCGACGAAGGCGAGGTTGCAGGCGTTGAGCATCAGCTCGACGCACATGAACAGCACGATCGCGTTCTTGCGGATCAGGACCCCGGTGGCACCGATGGTGAACAGCAGGGCGGCCAGGTACAGGTAGTTGACCGGATTCACTTCGAGGCCTCCTCACGGCCGAGGCGCTCCGAGGAGGCCTGCTCCAGTGCCTTGAGGTCGTCGAGCGCCTGGCCGGCGACGTCCCGGATCTGGCCCCGGGCGCGCAGCGTGCGGTTGACGGTGAGCTCGGACGGGGTGCCGTCCGGCAGCAGACCGGCGACGTCCACCGCGTTGTGCCGGGCGTAGACGCCGGGCGCGGGCAGCGGCGGGAGCTGGACGCCCTCGCGGACCCGCTTCTCGGCGAGTTCGCGCTGGGTGGCGGCCCGTTCGGTGCGCTCGCGGTGGGTGAGCACCATCGCGCCGACGGCCGCGGTGATCAGCAGCGCGCCGGTGATCTCGAAGGCGAAGACGTACTTGGTGAAGATCAGCTGCGCCAGGCCCTCGATGTGCCCGCCGGAGTTGACCCGGCCGAGCCCGTTGAAGTGGGTGAGCCCGGCGTTGGCGATGCCGGCGATCAGCAGGATGCCGAAGCCGAGGGCGCACAGGGCGGCCATCCAGCGCTGCCCCTTGATGGTCTCCTTCAGGGAGTCGGCGGCGGTGACGCCGACGAGCATGACCACGAAGAGGAAGAGCATCATGATCGCGCCGGTGTAGACGATGACCTGGACGACGCCCAGGAAGTACGCCCCGTTGGCGAGGTAGAAGACGGCCAGGATGATCATCGTCCCGGCCAGGCTGAGGGCGCTGTGCACGGCCTTCTTCATCAGGATCGTGGCCAGTGCGCCGATGACGGCGACCGTGCCGAGGATCCAGAACTGGATCGCCTCGCCCGTGGAGGTCATGGTCGCGGAGGCGGCGAGGGCGCTCATCCCGGCGCTCATGCGTCGACCCCCTCGGACGGCCCGTTCTCCGGGGCGACCTCGCCCTTGGACACGGCGACCTGCCGGACGGTGCCCGGGGCGGCCCCGGTCACCAGTCCGCGGTAGTAGTCGGTGTCGTCCGTGCCGGGGAAGATCGAGTGCGGTGCCTCGACCATGCCCTCGGTCAGACCGGAGAGCAGCTGCTCCTTGGTGTAGATGAGCGATTCGCGGCTGCTGTCGGCCAGTTCGAACTCGTTCGTCATGGTCAGTGCCCTCGTCGGGCACGCCTCGACGCACAGCCCGCACAGGATGCAGCGGGCGTAGTTGATCTGGTAGACGCGGCCGTACCGCTCACCCGGGGAGTAGCGCTCCTCCTCGGTGTTGTCCGCGCCCTCCACATAGATGGCGTCGGCGGGACAGGCCCAGGCACACAGCTCGCAGCCGATGCACTTCTCCAGACCGTCGGGGTGCCGGTTGAGCTGATGCCGTCCGTGGAAGCGCGGTGCGGTCGTCTTCTGCTGTTCCGGGTACTGCTCGGTGAGGCGCTTCTTGAACATGGCCTTGAAGGTCACGCCGAAGCCCGCCACCGGGTTCTGCCACTTCTCGTCGGACATCTCTCAAGCCTCCTCTCGGTCACTGTCAGTATTCGTCCCGCCACTGACAATCAGCTCCCGCTCGGTGCGGGACCGTCGGCGCGGTACGGGTGCCAGGTGCTGGCCGGGCTTGGGCGGTACGGGGAATCCGCCCGCCAGCGGGTCGAAGGGCTCGGCGTCGTGCGCCGCCTCGGCGGCCGCCGTCTTCTCCCGCTTGTCGCGGAAGAGGTCCGCGACGAAGGAGAGGAGCAGGATCGCCACGACGCCGCCGCCGACGTACAGGACGATCTCGCCGAAGTCGTACGCCTCGTTGCGCAGCGCCCGGACGGTGGCCACCAGCATCAGCCAGACCACCGAGACGGGGATCAGGACCTTCCAGCCGAGCTTCATCAGCTGGTCGTAGCGCACGCGGGGCAGCGTGCCGCGCAGCCAGATGAAGAAGAACAGCAACAGCTGCACCTTGAGGACGAACCAGAGCATCGGCCACCAGCCGTGGTTCGCGCCCTCCCAGAAGGAGCTGATCGGGTACGGGGCCCGCCAGCCGCCCAGGAAGAGGGTGACCGAGACCGCCGAGACGGTGACCATGTTGACGTACTCGGCCAGCATGAACAGCGCGAACTTGATGGACGAGTACTCGGTGTTGAAGCCGCCGACCAGGTCGCCCTCGGACTCCGGCATGTCGAAGGGGGCGCGGTTGGTCTCGCCGACCATCGTGACGACGTAGATGATGAAGGACACCGGCAGCAGGATGATGAACCAGCGGTCGGCTTGTGCCTCGACGATCGCCGAGGTCGACATCGACCCGGAGTAGAGGAAGACCGAGGCGAAGGCCGCGCCCATCGCGATCTCGTAGGAGATCATCTGGGCGCAGGAGCGCAGGCCGCCGAGGAGCGGGTAGGTCGAGCCGGAGGACCAGCCCGCCAGCACGATGCCGTAGATGCCGACCGAGGCCACCGCGAGGATGTAGAGCATCGCGATGGGCAGGTCGGTCAGCTGCATCGAGGTGCGCTGGCCGAAGATGGAGACCTGGTCGTCGGCGGGCCCGAAGGGGATCACCGCGATGGCCATGAAGGCCGGGATCGCCGCGATGATCGGGGCCAGGACGTAGATGACCTTGTCGGCCCGCTTGACGATCAGGTCTTCCTTGAGCATCAGCTTCACGCCGTCGGCGAGCGACTGGAGCATGCCCCAGGGGCCGTGCCGGTTCGGGCCGATGCGCAGCTGCATCCAGGCGACGACCTTGCGCTCCCACACGATGGAGAAGAGCACCGTCACCATCAGGAAGGCGAAGCAGAACACCGCCTTGAGGAGGACGAGCCACCAGACGTCATTGCCGAACACGGACAGGTCCTCGGCAGCGAGTTGAACGGTGTTCACGCGCCCACCTCCGCAGTGGTGTCGCCTGCGCCGGCCGGGGTCGCCGGGCCGATGCGTACGAGGGTGCCCGGGCGGGCGCCGGCATCGGCGAGGACGCCGGAGCCGGTGGAGTTCAGCGGGAGCCAGACCACGCGGTCGGGCATCTCGGTGATCCGGAGCGGCAGTTCCACGGAGCCGGCCGGGCCGGTGACCGCGAGGACGTCACCGTCCTTGACGCCGGTCTCGGCGGCCGTGGCGGCCGACAGTCGGGCGCTCGCCTCGTGCCGCGTGCCGGCCAGGGCGTCGTCGCCCTCCTGCAGCCGGCCGAGGTCCAGCAGCAGCCGGTGGCCCGCGAGGACCGCCTCGCCGATGCCGGGGCGGGGCTGGGGCACGGTGTCCGCGCTCTGGGCGGCGGCCCGCTCCCCGGCCCACGGGCCGAGCCGGTCGATCTCCCGGCGTACGGCGTGCACGTCGGGCAGTGCGATCGGCCGGTCGGCGGCGTCGGCCAGCATGTGCAGCACGCGGGCGTCGGCCGGGGCGAGCCGGCGGGTCATCTGGTCGGGCTTGAGAGCGGCCTCGAACGGCCTGACGCGGCCCTCCCAGTTGATGAACGCGCCGGCCTTCTCGGCCACCGCGGCGACCGGGAGGACCACGTCCGCGTGGTCGGTGACCTCGCTGGGCCGCAGCTCCAGGGAGACCACGAAGGCCTCCTGGAGGGCGGTCCGGGCGCGGGCCGGGTCCGGCAGGTCGGTGACCTCGACGCCCGCGATCAGCAGGGCCGAGAGTTCCCGGGTCGCCGCGGCCTCGACGATCTGGCCGGTGTCGCGGCCGTAGCGGTGTGGGAGTTCGTCCAGGCCCCAGGCGGTGGCGACCTCGTCGCGGGCCCGCGGGTCGGTGGCGGGGCGGCCGCCCGGCAGCAGGGACGGCAGCGCGCCCGCCTCGACGGCGGCCCGCTCACCGGCCCGGCGCGGGATCCACACCAGGGTGGCCCCGGTGACGCCGGCGGCCCGTACGGCCGCGGTCAGCGCGCCCGGCACCCCGGCGAGGCGCTCCCCGACGAGGATGACCGCGCCGGGCAGGCGCAGGGCCTCGGCCGCTTCGGCACCCCCGGTCTCCAGGCCGGTCCGGGAGGCCAGGGCGTCGAGCCACTCGGGCTCGGTGCCGGGGGCGGCGGCCAGCAGGGTGCCGCCGGCCTTGTCCAGGCCGCGGGTGGCGAAGGGGGCGACGGAGAAGGTCCGCTGCTTGTGCTTGCGGTGGGCCTTGCGCAGCCGCAGGAAGACCCCCGGGGCCTCCTCCTCGGCCTCGATGCCGACGAGCAGCACCGCCGGGGCCGCCTCCAGGGCGGTGTACGAGAGCCACCGGCCGCCGAGGTCGACCCCGTACCCGGCGACCTCCGAGGCCAGGAACTCGGCCTCCTCGGCGCTGTGCACGCGGGCCCGGAAGTCGATGTCGTTGGTGTCGAGCACCACCCGCGCGAACTTGGCGTACGCGTAGGCGTCCTCGACGGGGAGCCGGCCGCCGGTCAGCACCCCGGCCCGGCCGCGCGCGGCGGCCAGTCCGTTCGCCGCGGCCTCCAGGGCCTCGGGCCAGCTCGCCGGGGCGAGGACCCCGTCGGAGCCGCGCACCAGCGGGGTGGTCAGCCGGTCCGGGCGCTGCGCGTAGCGGAACCCGAAGCGGCCCTTGTCGCAGAGCCACTCCTCGTTGACCTCGGGGTCCTCGGCGGCGAGCCGGCGCAGCACCTTGCCGCGGCGGTGGTCGGTGCGGGTCGCGCAGCCGCCCGCGCAGTGCTCGCACACGCTCGGGGAGGAGACGAGGTCGAAGGGGCGGGAGCGGAACCGGTAGGCGGCCGAGGTGAGGGCGCCGACCGGGCAGATCTGGATGGTGTTGCCGGAGAAGTACGACTCGAAGGGGTCGCCCTCACCGGTGCCGACCTGCTGGAGCGCGCCGCGTTCCAGCAGCTCGATCATCGGGTCGCCGGCGATCTCGTTGGAGAAGCGGGTGCAGCGCGCGCACAGCACGCACCGCTCGCGGTCCAGCAGCACCTGGGTGGAGATCGGGACGGGCTTCTCGTAGGTGCGCTTCTTGCCCTCGAACCGCGATTCGGCGTTGCCGTGCGACATCGCCTGGTTCTGCAGCGGGCACTCGCCGCCCTTGTCGCAGACCGGGCAGTCCAGCGGGTGGTTGATGAGCAGCAGCTCCATCACCCCGCGCTGGGACTTGTCGGCGACCTCGGAGGTCAGCTGGGTCTTGACGACCATGCCGTCGGTGCAGGTGATCGTGCAGGAGGCCATCGGCTTGCGCTGGCCCTCGACCTCCACGATGCACTGGCGGCAGGCGCCGGCCGGGGAGAGGAGGGGGTGGTCGCAGAACCGGGGGATCTCGATGCCGAGCTGCTCGGCGGCCCGGATGACGAGGGTGCCCTTGGGCACGGACAGTTCGACCCCGTCGATGGTCAGCGAGACGGTGTTCTCGGGTGGAACCGCCGCTCCGCCCCCGGAGGCCGCTGGAGTGGTGACGGTCATGCGTTCACCTCCGTGTCGGCCCAGAGGGTCGACTTCCTGGGGTCGAAGGGGCAGCCCTTGCCCGTGATGTGCTGCTCGTACTCCTCGCGGAAGTACTTGAGCGAGGAGAAGATCGGGCTGGCCGCGCCGTCGCCGAGCGCGCAGAAGGACTTGCCGTTGATGTTGTCGGCGATGTCGTTCAGCTTGTCGAGGTCGGACATGACGCCCAGGCCGGCCTCGATGTCGCGGAGCAGTTGGACCAGCCAGTAGGTGCCTTCGCGGCACGGGGTGCACTTGCCGCAGGACTCGTGGGCGTAGAACTCGGTCCACCGGGTCACGGCTCGCACCACGCACGTCGTCTCGTCGAAGCACTGGAGGGCCTTGGTGCCGAGCATCGAGCCGGCGGCGCCCACGCCCTCGTAGTCGAGCGGGACGTCGAGATGCTCGTCGGTGAACATCGGGGTGGAGGAGCCGCCCGGGGTCCAGAACTTCAGCCGGTGCCCGGGGCGCATGCCGCCGCTCATGTCGAGGAGCTGGCGCAGGGTGATGCCGAGCGGGGCCTCGTACTGACCGGGGCCGACGACGTGCCCGGAGAGCGAGTACAGCGTGAAGCCGGGGGACTTCTCGGTCCCCATGGACTTGAACCAGTCCTTGCCCTTGTTCAGGATCGCGGGAACCGAGGCGATCGACTCCACGTTGTTCACGACAGTGGGGCACGCGTAGAGCCCCTCGACCGCCGGGAAGGGGGGACGCAGCCGGGGCTGGCCGCGCCGTCCTTCGAGGGAGTCGAGCAGCGCCGTCTCCTCGCCGCAGATGTAGGCGCCCGCGCCCGCGTGCACCGTGATGTCGAGGTTGCGCCCGGTGCCGTCGATGTCCTTGCCGAGGTATCCGGCCGCGTACGCCTCGCGCACGGCTTCGTGCAGGCGCCGCAGGACGGGCACCGTCTCGCCGCGCAGGTAGATGAAGGCGTGCTCCGAGCGGATCGCGTAGCAGGCGATGATCATTCCCTCGATGAGGGAGTGCGGGTTGGCGAAGAGGAGGGGGATGTCCTTGCAGGTTCCCGGTTCCGACTCGTCCGCGTTGACCACGAGGTAGTGCGGCTTACCGTCGCCCTGCGGGATGAACTGCCACTTCATCCCGGTGGGGAAGCCCGCGCCGCCGCGGCCGCGCAGGCCCGAGTCCTTCACGTAGGCGATGAGGTCGTCCGGGGTCATCGCGAGGGCCTTGCGCAGGCCCTCGTACCCTTCGTGGCGCCGGTAGGTCTCCAGCGTCCACGACCGCGGCTCGTCCCAGAAGGCGGACAGCACGGGGGCGAGGAGCTTCTCCGGGCTGGTCCCTCCCCCGGTCTCCGGGTGGGAGGTGCCCCCATTGCCGCCGTTGCTCAGTTCGGAAGACACCGACATCACTCCCCTCCCTCGGTGGTGGCCTCGCCGCGCGGGTGGACGATCGGGGTGTGCGCGGACTCGCCGCGCGCGATGCGCAGCCCGATCAGGGAGGCGGGGCCGGCGCCGCCGGTCGCCTCGACCGCGCCCTCGCGCTCGTCCGGGAAGCCGGCCAGGATCCGGGCGGTCTCCTTGTACGTGCACAGCGGCGCGCCCCGGGTCGGCGAGACCTCGCGGCCGGCCAGCAGGTCGTCGACCATGGCCTTGGCGGACTGGGGGGTCTGGTTGTCGAAGAACTCCCAGTTGACCATCACCACGGGGGCGAAGTCGCAGGCCGCGTTGCACTCGATGTGTTCGAGGGTGATCTTGCCGTCGGGGGTGGTCTCGTTGTTGCCGACGCCGAGGTGCTCCTTGAGCTCCTCGAAGATGGCGTCGCCGCCCATCACCGCGCACAGGGTGTTCGTGCAGACGCCGACCTGGTAGTCGCCGGAGGGCCTCCGCCGGTACATCGTGTAGAAGGTCGCCACGGCCGTGACCTCGGCGGTGGTCAGGCCCAGCACCTCGGCGCAGAAGCGGATGCCGGTGCGCGAGACGTGGCCCTCGACGGACTGGGTCAGGTGCAGCAGCGGCAGCAGCGCGGAGCGGCTGTCGGGGTAGCGCGCGATGACTTCCTTGGCGTCGGCTTCGAGGCGTTCGCGTACCTCCGCCGGAAAGTCGGGGGCGGGCAGCTGGGGCATGCCCAGCGAGACCCCTTGGTTCGAAGGACTGGCGGTCATCGGTCGACGCCTCCCATCACGGGGTCGATGGAGGCGACGGCGACGATGACGTCGGCGACCTGGCCGCCCTCGCACATCGCGGCCATGGCCTGCAGGTTGGTGAAGGACGGGTCGCGGAAGTGGACCCGGTAGGGACGGGTGCCACCGTCGGAGACGACGTGCACGCCGAGCTCGCCCTTGGGGGACTCGACGGCCGCGTACGCCTGGCCGGCCGGCACCCGGAAGCCCTCGGTCACCAGCTTGAAGTGGTGGATGAGGGCCTCCATGGAGGTGCCCATGATGTTCCGGATGTGGTCGAGCGAGTTGCCGAGACCGTCCGGGCCCATCGCGAGCTGCGCCGGCCAGGCGATCTTCTTGTCGGCGACCATCACCGGTCCCGGCTCCAGGCGCTCCAGGCACTGCTCGACGATCCGCAGCGACTGGCGCATCTCCTCCAGTCGGATCAGGAACCGCCCGTACGAGTCGCAGCTCTCGGTGGTCGGCACGTCGAACTCGTAGTTCTCGTAGCCGCAGTACGGGTCCGACTTGCGCAGGTCGTGCGGTAGGCCGGCGGAGCGCAGGATCGGGCCGGTGGCGCCGAGCGCCATGCAGCCGGTGAGGTCGAGGTGGCCGACGTCCTGCATGCGGGCCTTGAAGATGGGGTTGCCGGTGGCGAGCTTGTCGTACTCCGGCAGGTTCTTCTTCATGGTCTTGACGAACTCGCGCAGCTGGTCGACGGCGCCCGGGGGCAGGTCCTGCGCGAGGCCGCCGGGGCGGACGAACGCGTGGTTCATGCGCAGTCCGGTGATCAGCTCGAAGATGTCGAGGATCAGCTCGCGGTCGCGGAAGCCGTAGATCATGATCGTGGTCGCGCCCAGCTCCATACCGCCGGTGGCGATGCACACCAGGTGGGAGGAGAGCCGGTTCAGTTCCATCAGCAGGACGCGGACGACGGTGGCGCGGTCCGGGATCTGGTCGGTGATGCCGAGGAGCTTCTCGACGCCGAGGCAGTACGCCGTCTCGTTGAAGAACGGCGTCAGGTAGTCCATGCGCGTCACGAAGGTGGTGCCCTGCGTCCAGTTCCGGAATTCGAGGTTCTTCTCGATGCCGGTGTGCAGGTAGCCGATGCCGCAGCGGGCCTCGGTGACCGTCTCCCCGTCGATCTCCAGGATCAGGCGCAGCACTCCGTGGGTCGACGGGTGCTGGGGACCCATGTTGACGACGATCCGCTCGTCGTCGGCCTTGGCGGCGGACTGGACGATCTCGTCCCAGTCGCCTCCGGTGACGGTGTAGACGGTGCCCTCGGTCGTCTCGCGGGAGGACGCGTGGTTCGAGGTGTTGGACATCAGCTGTACGACCTCCGCTGGTCGGGAGCCGGAATCTGGGCGCCCTTGTACTCGACGGGGATGCCGCCGAGCGGGTAGTCCTTGCGCTGCGGGAAGCCCTGCCAGTCGTCCGGCATCATGATCCGGGTGAGGGCCGGGTGCCCGTCGAAGATCAGGCCGAAGAAGTCGTACGTCTCGCGCTCGTGCCAGTCGTTGGTCGGGTAGACGGCGACGAGCGAGGGGACGTGCGGGTCGCTGTCCGGGACGGACACCTCCAGCCGCAGGATCCGCCCGTGCGTGAGCGAGCGCAGGTGGTAGACGGCGTGCAGCTCGCGGCCCTTGTCCCCGGGGAAGTGCACGCCGGAGACGCCGGTGCAGAGCTCGAAGCGCAGGGCCGGATCGTCGCGCAGGGTCCGGGCGACCCGGACGAGGTGCTCGCGGGCGATGTGGAAGGTGAGCTCGCCCCGGTCGACCACCGTCTTCTCGATGGCGTTCCCGGGGACCAGGTCCTGCTCCTCCAGGGCGCCTTCGAGCTCGTCGGCCACCTCGTCGAAGTAGGAGCCGTAGGGCCTGCTCGTCGCGCCGGGCAGGGCCACGGTCCGCACCAGGCCGCCGTAGCCGCTGGTGTCCCCGCCGCCCGCGGCACCGAACATGCCCTTGCGGACACCGATGACCTCGGGGCCCTGGTCGCGCGGCGCAGGGACGTTGCTGCCGTTGCTGCCGTTCTCCGGCTCTTGGGTCTCGCTCACCGGAGCAGCCCCTTCATCTCGATGGTGGGGAGGGCCTTGAGGGCCGCCTCCTCCGCCTCACGGGCCGCTTCTTCCCGGTTCACGCCGAGCTTTCCGCCCTGGATCTTCTGGTGGAGCTTGAGGATCGCGTCCATCAGCATCTCGGGGCGGGGCGGGCAGCCGGGCAGGTAGATGTCCACCGGGACGATGTGGTCGACGCCCTGGACGATCGCGTAGTTGTTGAACATTCCGCCCGAAGACGCACAAACCCCCATGGAGATGACCCATTTGGGAGCGGGCATCTGGTCGTACACCTGCCGCAGCACCGGCGCCATCTTCTGGCTGACCCGCCCGGCCACGATCATCAGATCGGCCTGGCGCGGGGAGCCGCGGAAGACCTCCATGCCGAAGCGGGCCAGGTCGTACCGGCCCGCTCCGGTGGTCATCATCTCGATGGCGCAGCAGGCCAGACCGAAGGTGGCCGGGAAGACGGACGACTTGCGCACCCATCCCGCGGCCTGTTCGACGGTGGTCAGCAGAAAGCCGCTCGGCAGCTTCTCTTCCAGTCCCATGGAAAATTCAGCCCCTCAGTCCCATTCCAGGCCGCCGCGGCGCCACACGTAGGCGTAGGCGACGAAGACGGTGAGCACGAAGAGCAGCATCTCGACGAGCCCGAAGATCCCCAGGGAGTCGAAGGTGACGGCCCAGGGGTAGAGGAAGACAACCTCGATGTCGAAGACGATGAAGAGCATCGCCGTCAGGTAGTACTTGATGGGGAAGCGGCCACCACCGGCCGGCATCGGCGTCGGCTCGATGCCGCACTCGTAGGCTTCCAGCTTCGCCCGGTTGTACCGTTTTGGACCGATCAGCGTGGCCATGACCACGGAGAAGATCGCAAACCCTGCGCCGAGGGCGCCGAGCACGAGGATGGGCGCGTACGCATTCACGCTCCTCGCTCCTTCCAGTCGTCCTTGACCGTTGGACCGCTGCCGGCGCCACGCGAACCGCCTCGCGAAGATCACGCTCCCGATCAAGCGCTTGCATGTGAGGCAGTTCACAAGCCGGACTGGTGCGCATCTTATGCCTGCTCGTCTGTGATCTGCGACACGGGTTGCAACACCGAGTTTGTGATCTCCACCACCTGACGAACGATCATGAAGCCCGATGAGTGGTGATCTTCATACGCGAAGCATCCACATGATCACCAAAGGTGACATCCGAGCCCGTTACCGCAGGTAGAAGGGTGCTTGCCCTATCAAACGATTCCCCGTGCAGGCAAATTGGCAACGAGAGTGCGGGGGTGATAAAGGGATCGGCGTCGCCCGGTCGGGGGACACTGCGCGTACCCAGGTGGACACGAGGCGGACACGAGGGGATCGGGGTGAATGAGGGGGCCGGCGAGGGGGCAGACGCCGGACGGACGGAAGCTTCCGACGACCGCGCACGGGACGACGCGAGTGCGTGCATCCGTTCACGAACCTCTCGGCACGTTCACAGGAAGGTCACGGGAGGAGCACAGCGTCCGCATGGCGTGACATTGCTGTGACCTGCGCCACTCTGAATCCAGCCTTCCGAAAGAGGGCTTGGCCATCTGTGCGGAGTGATGGTAGGTCAGGGATCAATTAGGACTTAATTCCGAAACCCCATGATCACAGCCTTGTGAGGGCCTGTCCGATTCGCCCGTTACGGCGTCAATAAGAAGCCGGACGCGCCCGGTTCGCGCCCTTCTCACGCAACTGTGGCGCAACCCACGTTTCTTGAAGGGAACCCGGACGCCCTGATAGCGGTTGTCCTCATGTCCCACACCGCTCACATACCCAGCCACCGGAAGCCCCGCCGCAGCGCCTCGAAGCTCGCGGTCCGCGCCGGAGTTGCCGGTGGCGTCCTCAGCACCCTCGCCATGGCCGGCACCGCGAGCGCGTCCCCGTCCGCCGAGCCCGTGGCCGAGACGACGCTCGAAATGCCGGTCCTCAACCTGGACCTGGGCGCCGACGTCTCCACCGCCGTCACCGTGGCCGCCGAGAACACCCGCCTCGCGGCCGTCGAGGGCGAACTGACCGCCCAGGAGGAGAGCGCCCGTACCGGCGCCGCCGCCGAGGCGAAGCAGGCCAAGGAAGAGGCCCAGAAGAAGGCCGACGCCGAGAAGGCCGAGAAGACGGCGAAGGAAGAGGCCGTCCGCAAGGCCGAGGCCGAGCGCTCCAGCCGCAGCGGCTCCTCCGAGCGCACGACGCTGAAGAGCACCGCCGCCCCGCAGGGCTCCGGCACCGTCTCCGCCCCGGCCACCGGCTCCGCTGCGGCCATCGTCAACTTCGCCCGCGCGCAGGTCGGCAAGGCGTACGTGATGGGCGGCACCGGCCCGTCCTCGTTCGACTGCTCCGGTCTCGTGCAGGCCGCCTACCGCCAGGCCGGCATCTCCCTGCCGCGCATGTCCCAGGCGCAGTCCTCGGCCGGCACCTCCGTGTCGCTGAGCGCCCTGCAGCCGGGCGACATCCTGTACTGGGGCTCCAAGGGCAGCGCGTACCACGTCGCCATCTACGTCGGCGGCGGCAAGTTCGTCGGCGCGCAGAACCCCAGCACCGGCATCGTCGAGCGCAACCTCAGCTACGACAAGCCGACGGGCGCCGTCCGCGTCCTCTGAGCACGGCTCAGTTCACGGCAGCAGGGCCGGTACTCCCCCGCTCGGGGGTGGAGTACCGGCCCTGGGGCCGTTCTTCGTGGTTCCCGGGCCGCCAGGGGGCGTCCGGGGGTCGTACTCAGCCCAGTGAGGCCGCCAGCTCGAAGCGGGCCTCCCGCTGCCTCTTGTAGAGCGCGAGCGTCTCGGCGTGCTCCTCGACGAGCCGCTCCTGGTAGGCCTTCTCCACCGCGCCCCAGATGCCGACGAGGTTCACCTCGCGCTTGCACGCGACATCGGCCTTGGCCGCCGTCACGGCCTTCGGGCCGCCCTTGTCGCCCTCCAGGCCCAGCTTCTCCACGACGTCGTACGGCGAAGCGATCCCGGCGTATCCCGACTTGTCCATGCATGACGCCCACTTCGAGACGGCGTCGACGACCCGGGAGTCCTGCCGGGAGCGGTCGTGCGCCTCCGAGGCGAGCCCGAACGTGAACAGCAGGTCCACGCTGCCCTCGGTCGGGGCGTACAGCTTGCGGTACGCCTCCCGCCCGCACCCGCCCGCCGGCACCTTCTGCCCGGCCGCCGTCAGACCGCTGTCCACGCGCGCGGCCTCCTCCTCGGTGGCGGCGTCGGGAGTCGTGCCGCCCTGGGCCCCGGGCCGCTCGCCGTTCATCACGACGTACGCGCTGTCGCTCAGCGGTGGCGGGGCGGGCTTCGCCACCTCCCCCTCGCCCGCGGACCTGTCGTAGCCGTGGGCCGCCGCGTACGCCGGATCGGCCAGGCCGAAGAGGTACGCGTGCCGGTCCTCGGCCCCGGCGCCCGGGGCCTCGGCCGAACGCACGCCCTCGTAGGTGAACCCGTACCGGGCCATGCACCGGGAGACCAGGGCCTGCTGGACCTGACCCATCCGGATCCGTTCGGCCTCGGTGTCCGTGTACGCGTCCATGGGGAGGGCCAGCGTCGCCGTCGACGGGTTCACCTCGACGGGACCGAGCTCCGGTTCACCGCCTTCCGGATCGCCCGTCGTCCCGGCGCAGCCGGCCAGGAGGACGGTCGCCAGCAGGGCGGCGGCCCGGACTGCGGGCCGGCTGCGCCGGGAGCTGTTCATCGCGTGGAACTCCTTCTGCCGGATCCGGATTACGGGTGGAGGGTGTACTTGGCCGAGCTGATCTTGTTCTTGAAGTTGGCCGAGGCGTTGCCCGCGTAGTTCGACGGGATCTCTCCGACGTTGCCGCCCAGATCCTTGTCCGTGCCGACCTTCCAGGCATAGACGTCCCGGTTCCGGTAGGACTCGGTGGTGTCGTTGATCCAGTTCCCGCTGGCCGAACAGGAACCCTGGTACTTGTCGTCGCTGAAGTTCACGTCACTCGTCGCCAGGTCGAAGACACAACCCGACTGGTTCTGCCAGTAGAAAAGCCCGAATTCCTGGTTCTCCAGATTTCCGTCGCGCCCCCAGGCGGCGGCCGGACCCGTGGCTCCCAGCAGAATGGCACCGGCCGAAACGACGGCGATGCAACCGGCCGACAGCTTGCGCATTGCGTTGTCCATCACGCTTACCTCACTCTTCGGGTGGAAATCGGGGTGTTCGGGGCGGACCGGAGGTGGCGCATTTCCGCCCGGCGGGGATTCAACAGCGCACCGCCGGGCCGTTCAAGGCTTTTCTCAGCTGATGGGCAGTCATCTCTCTTGTCCGATACACAACTTGTCCCGACCGGCCAGGGGTACCTACTATCTGGCGCGCGCTCCCCCACCCGTCAAACGGATGCGCATAATCCACTCCTCCGCCGCAAGGGAAGCCCGTCGTGCACACAAGGCATATGACTCCGCTCCTTCTTCTGTGCATTTCACTGACGGGATGCGCGGGCGGCGACAAAGAACCTGTGGCGAGCGACAGTCCGCCGCCCACCGCTGAGGAAATCGCCTACTACGACTGCCTGAAGAAGCAGGGCGTGGCGATCGTTTATACGGACTACGGCGCTCCGCGCGAGGACAAGTCGAAGCCCTGGAACGACGCGGCGCACAAGACCTGCGCGCCGATGCTGCCGCCCCCGCCGAAGCCCCAGCCGGCCACGCCCGCCCAGCTCGCCGCCGCGCGGAAGGAGTCCGCGTGCCTGCGGGCCGAAGGCATCTCCTGGTACCCGGACCCGGACCCGGTCACCGCCCAGATCGACGACCGCAAGGGCACCCCGGAACAGTGGAGCTCGCTCAAGCGCGACCGCCTCGACGCGTTGAAGAAATGTCGGCCGGACGGATGAGCGGAGCCGAACCGGTCGTGGAGCCCGCCGAGGCGCCGGCCGCTTCCGAGGAGGACCGCGGTGGACTCGCGCGCGGGCGGCGCGTGGTGCTCGCGATCGTCGGCGGGTCGGCGCTGATGGCGGTCGGCGGACTGCTCGCGACCACCCTGGTGAAGTCCCCCGCGCAGCTGGCCGCGGAGAGCGGCCCGCCCGCGCAGGGGGTCCTGACCGCGGACGTCGAGCGGCGGGTGCTCGCGCAGACCGTGGTCATGCGCGGGACGGTGGTCGCCGACCAGAGCGTCGCCGTGGCCCCGCAGGGGGTGCGCTCCGGCGAGGGGACCGGCGCGGCCCTGGTGACCAAACTGCCGCTGAAGGCCGGAGATCCGGTCACGGCGGGCCGGCTGATCGCCGAGGTGTCCGGTCGGCCGGTGTTCACCCTGCACGGGGCGCAGCCGATGTACCGCGATCTGCGGCCCGGAGCCACCGGCGACGACGTCGCGCAGCTGCAACAGGCGCTGCGCGAGCTCGGGCACGGCACCGGCGGCGACGCGAAGGGCGTCTTCGGGGCCGGTACGAAGGCAGCGCTCGCCGCCCGCTACCGGGCCATCGGGTACGAGCCGCTGCCCGCGGTCGCCGACGGGGGCGCGGCCCTGAAGGCGGCGCGGGAGGCCGTACGGTCCGCGACCTGGGCCGTGGAGGACGCGAGCGGCCCCACCGGCGTCGTGGGCGGGCCCGCGGAGGCCGGACCCGGTGGCAAGGGCGGAGCCACGCCGGGCCCCGGCGCGTCGGCGAGCCCGGGCCCCGGTCCCGGATTCGGGTCAGCTGTCGCGCCCGGTGCCGCGCCCGGTCGGGAGCTCGCGCGGGCTCGGCAGTCCCTCGGCGAGGCCCGGGCCGCGCTCGCGGCGGCCGAAGCCGCCGAGGGGCCGATGCTCCCCACGGCCGAGGTCGTGTTCCTCAGCTCCCTCCCGGCCCGCGTCAGCTCCGTCGGCGCCCGCGCGGGCTCCCCCGTGTCCGGGCCGGTGCTCACGCTCTCCGCCGGGGAACTCGTCGTCGAGGCCTACCTCAAGGACGACAGGAGGCAGCTGCTGCGTGCCGGGATGACCGCGGTGATCTCCTCCGAGGTGTCCGGCACCGATGCCCGCGGCACGGTGGCGGTCGTCGCCACCGAGCGGTCCACCGCGCAGCCCGCCGGTCCCGGGCCGCAGCAGGACCCGGGCCAGAACCCCAAGGGCGGCGCGAACGGCGGCCCGGGCGGCGGCGCCGACCTCGGCTACCGGATGGTGGTCCGGGCCGACCGGCCGCTGCCCGCCGGCTTCGCCGGGCAGGACGTCCGGCTGACCGTCGAGTCCGCCGCCACCGACGGCGAGGCGCTCGTCGTCCCGGTCACCGCCGTCTCGGCGGGCGCGGACGGACGTACGGTCGTCACCGCCGTGTCCTCCGAAGGCACCCAGCGGCGCATCGAGGTGCGGACCGGCACCAGCGGCGACGGCTACGTCGCCGTCACCCCCGCCCGGGCGGGCGCCCTCGGCGTCGGGACCAAAGTGGTGATCGGGGTCGCCCCCCGGGACACCGTGGACAACACCCGGGAGAGCCGGAGGAAGACCGGGTGAGACTCCTGCCCCGGCGATCCCGGCGATCCCGGCAGCTCGCGGGACCCACGGAACCCACGGCCCCCGTCGACGACAACGCCGACAACGCCGACAGCCCCGTGATCGAACTCCGCGGAGTCGGTCTCACCTACCCCGGGCCGCCGCCCGTCGAGGCCCTGCACCCCTGCGACCTGACCGTCCGGCGCGGCGAGTTCCTCACCGTCGTCGGCCCGTCCGGCTCCGGGAAGTCCACCTTCCTCAACGTCGCCGGACTGCTCGACTCCCCCACCAGCGGCCGGTACCTCCTCGACGGGATCGACACCGCCGCCCTCCACGACCGGGAGCGCACCGCCCTGCGCGGCCGCCGGATCGGCTTCGTCTTCCAGTCCTTCCACCTCCTGCCCCACCGGTCCGCCCTGGAGAACGTCACGCTCGCCATGCTCTACACCGGAATCCCGCGCGCCCAGCGCCTCGTACGGGCCCGCGAGGCCCTCGCCCAGGTCGGTCTCGGGCACCGGGCCGGCGCCGTGCCCGGCCGGCTTTCGGGCGGCGAGCGCCAGCGGGTGGCGATCGCCCGCGCCCTGGTCGGGCGCCCTTCGCTGCTGTTGTGCGACGAGCCGACCGGCAATCTCGACTCCGTCAACGCCGATTCCGTGCTCGGGCTGCTGGACGAACTGCACGGAGCCGGGATGACCGTCCTCGTCATCACGCACGACCCCGAGGTGGCCCGCCGCGGCGCCCGGACCGTCACCATCCGCGACGGGTGGCTGGATCCGTGAGCGGCCTCACGCCCACCCGGCTGTCCGTGCGCGACGCCTTGGCCGAGGCCGTCGCCGGGATGCTGCGCCGCCCCGGCCGGGCCGTGCTCACCGCCCTCGGCACCGTCCTCGGCGTCGGCAGCTTCGTGGCCGTGCTCGGCCTCACCGCCACCATCTCCTCGCAGATCGACGCCAGGTTCGACGAGCTGACCGCCACCGAGGTCACCGTCGAGGACGTCGCCGGCCGGCAGGACGAGTTCGCCGGGTCCGGTTTCCCGGCCGACGCCGAGCGGCGGCTGCGCGCCGTCGCGGGCATCGAGCACGCCGGGGTGCTGTGGACGGTGCGGCTCGACCCGGGCACCGCCGTCGGGCCCCTGCCGGGCGGGGCCGGCGACCCGGCCACCGGCGCGGCGGTCGTCGCCGCCTCCCCCGGCGCCGTCGCCGCTCTCGTGCCGACGCTCCAGCAGGGGCGGCTCTACGACGACTTCGCCGAACGGGGCCACGAGCGCGTCGTCGTCATCGGCAGCGGGCTCGCCGCCCGCCTCGGCATCACCACCCTGGCCACCCGGCCCGCCCTCTACATCGGCCAGGAACCCTTCACCGTGGCGGGCATCGTCGCGGACCTGCGGCGCCGCCCCGAACACCTGATGTCGGTCCTCGTCCCGCGCACCACCGCCGAGCAGCTGTGGGGGCCGCCCGCGCCCGGCGGAGCGACCATGCTGATCTCCACCGAACTCGGCGCCGCCCGCCAGGTCGCCGCCCTCGCCCCGCTCGCGCTGCGCCCCGACCACCCCGATCACCTCAAGGCCGTCCCGCCGCCCGATCCCCGGATGCTGCGCTCCGGTGTCACCGCCGACCTGAGCGCGCTGTTCCTGCTGCTCGCCGGGATCTGCCTGGTCATCGGCGCGGTCGGGATCGCCAACACCACGCTGGTCGCCGTGCTGGAGCGGACCGGCGAGATCGGGCTGCGTCGGGCGCTCGGTGCCCGGGGGCGGCACGTCCGGGCCCAGTTCCTCACCGAGTCCGCGGCCCTGGGGGCCCTCGGCGGCCTGGTCGGGACCTCGTTGGGCGAGCTGACCGTGGTCGCCGTGGCCCTCGCCCGGGACTGGACCCCGGTGATCCATCCGGTCACGGTCGCCGCCGCCCCGCTCGCCGGCCTGGTCACCGGGCTGCTGGCCGGGCTGTATCCCGCCTGGCGGGCGGCCCGTGTCGAACCGGCCGAGGCCCTGCGAAGATAGCGGCAGCGCGCGCCTGACCGTCAGGGCCGACCCGACCCGCCCGGAGGTGGTGGTCCTGTGAACCCGAAGCCGTACGACTCCCGGGGCGCCGGCGACCCCACCGCGGTCCCGGCCGCGCTCGGGCTCGCTCTGCTCGCGGTGGGTGGCTGGCTGTTGACCACCGCCCGCCCCTGGCATAAACCCGGCCACCCGCTCACGCTGGGCCTCGGCTGGACCGCGTCCGGGGCGCTGCTGGTGTGCGGGCTGGTCCTGCTGGCCAGGTGCGTCCGTACGGTCCACGGCCGGCCGGACCCGTACGAGGTCCTGGCCGAGGCCCCGCCCGCAACCTCGGACGCGGACGTGCCCGCACCCACCGAGGCGGGCACGGGCACGGACGACTGAGGAGGCGGCTCAGGCCTTCGGGGCCACCTTCGAGAGGCCGTTGATGATGCGGTCCATCGCGTCGCCGCCCGTCGGGTCGGTCAGGTTGGCCAGCATCTTCAGGGTGAACCGCATCAGCACCGGGTGGGTCAGACCGCGCTGGGCGGCGATCTTCATGACCTTCGGGTTGCCGATGAGCTTCACGAAGGCGCGGCCGAGGGTGTAGTAGCCGCCGTAGGTCTCCTTGAGCACCTTCGGGTAGTTGTGCAGCGCGAGCTCGCGCTGGGCCGGGGTGGCGCGCGCCTGGGCCTGCACGATGACGTCGGCCGCGATCTGGCCCGACTCCATGGCGTACGCGATGCCCTCGCCGTTGAACGGGTTGACGAGCCCGCCCGCGTCGCCGACCAGCAGCAGGCCCTTGGTGTAGTGCGGCTGCCGGTTGAAGGCCATCGGCAGGGCCGCGCCGCGGATCGGCTGCGTCATGTTCTCGGGGGTGTAGCCCCAGTCCTCCGGCATGGAGGCGCACCAGGCCTTGAGGACCTCGCGCCAGTCCAGCTCCTTGAAGGCGGAGGAGGAGTTGAGGATGCCGAGGCCGACGTTGGAGGTGCCGTCGCCCATGCCGAAGATCCAGCCGTAGCCGGGCAGCAGCCGGTCCTGCGCGCCGCGCCGGTCCCACAGCTCCAGCCAGGACTCCAGGTAGTCGTCGTCGTGGCGCGGCGAGGTGAAGTACGTGCGCACGGCCACGCCCATCGGGCGGTCCTCGCGCCGGTGCAGGCCCATGGCCAGGGACAGCCGGGAGGAGTTGCCGTCGGCCGCGACGACCAGCGGGGCGTGGAAGGTGACCGGGGTCTTCTCCTCGCCCAGCTTCGCGTGCACGCCGGTGATGTGACCGGTGCGCGCGTCGCGCACCGGCTCGCCGACGGTGCAGCGCTCGTACAGCCGCGCACCGGCCTTCTGCGCCTGGCGGGCCAGGGTCTCGTCGAAGTCGTCGCGCTTGCGGACGAGTCCGTAGTCCGGGTAGGAGGCGAGTTCCGGCCAATCGAGCTGGAGCCGCTGCCCGCCGCCGATGATGCGCAGACCCTTGTTCCGCAGCCAGCCGGCCTCTTCGGAGATGTCGATGCCCATCGCCACGAGCTGCTTGGTGGCGCGCGGGGTCAACCCGTCGCCACAGACCTTCTCGCGCGGGAACGCCGTCTTCTCCAGCAGCAGGACGTCCAATCCGGCCTTGGCGAGGTAGTAGGCGGTGGTCGAGCCGGCGGGCCCGGCCCCGACGACGATCACGTCCGCGGAGTGTTCGGAGAGGAGCTCGGTCACTGCGGGATCTCCCGAAGGCTCGATAAAGGGTGCCCAACGGCACCGGACATGTGCAGTCTATGCAGCGAGAGAGATCACGATCCGAAGGGTGCCTCCGATGACCACCTCGCCGACCCGGCCGCTTCCCTCCGTACAGCTCCGCGTGCCCACGGACGAGGACGCGCACGCCTGGCACGCGACCTTCGCCGACGCCGACGTCATGGAGTTCCTGGGAGGTCCCGCGGAGCTGTCCGCGTACGAGGAGCTGTCCGCGCGCCAGCGCATGCACGACGCCCAGCTCGGCTACTGCCTGTGGACCCTGCTGGACGCGGACGGCGCGGTGATCGGCTTCACCGGCGCCCAGCCGTGGCCCCGGGAGAAGGGCTGGGGGCCGGTCGGCGAGATCGAGATCGGCTGGCGGCTGGGCCGCTCCGCGTGGGGCCAGGGGTACGCGTACGCCGCCGCGCTGGCCACGCTGGACCGGGTCCGCGCGGCCGGTGTCCCGGAGGTGGTGGCGATGATCGACGCCCGGAACGCGCGTTCGGTGGCGGTGGCGGAGCGTCTGGGCATGACCCTGGCCGAGGAGTTCACCACCCCGGGCGGCAATCCCGCCCGCCGCTACGTCCTGGCCCTCTGATCCGGTGACCGCCGACGGCCCTTCCGGACGTGCGCCGTCCGACGCCCCCTCCACCACCGTCGGGTCCCCCGCTGTCGGACGACTGATCACGGGGCTTTCCCTGTGGTGGACGGCCGTTCCCGTGGTCTTCGTGGCGCAGGCGTTCCTCGGGGCCGCGGGCGTCCGCGGCCCGCTGGGCGACGGCCTCGTCCTCGTGATGCTGTGGGCGTGCGTCGGCGGGATCCTGCTCGCGCCCGCCCTCGGCTACGCGGTGGCCCGGGCCACCGGGCACGCGCGGGCCCGTAAGCGATTCGCCACCATGGGCGCCCTGTCGCTGGGCTTCTGTCTGCTCGTCGCCCTTTTCTGGCAGTTCGCCATGGAATGCGCCCCGGGAGACCCCGCCTGCTCCTGAGCCGGTGGGCCCGATCCGGTGCCGTGCCGAAAGACGTTCTCCCTGTGTTCCCCGTGGGTTATGGTCCTCGGCCATGGGCGAGTTGCTGTTGATCAGGCACGGCGAGACCGCGTGGAGCCGGATCGGCCGGCATGCCGGCCGCACCGACCTGCCGCTGACCGAGGCGGGGGAGGAAGCGGCGCGCGCGCTCGCGCCCAGGCTGGCCGCAAGGAAGTTCGCGGCCGTCTACAGCAGCCCGCTGACCCGAGCCGTTCGGACGGCCGAGCTGGCGGGGCTGAGCGGCGCGGAGCCCGACGTCGACCTGATCGAGTGGGACTACGGTCGCTACGAGGGGCTGACCGCCGAGCAGATCCAGGAGCTCGTGCCGGGCTGGGAGTTGTGGCGCGACGGCGTCGAGGTCGGCGAGGACCTCGGGCACGTGACCGTGCGGGTCGACGCCTTCCTCGGCCGGGTCCGACCCGTGCTGGACGAGGGTGACGTGGCCGTTGTCGCGCACGGCCACCTGTCACGCATCCTCACCGCGCGCTGGCTCGGGCTCGACGCGTCAGCCGCACGGCAGTTCGGACACCCGCATCCCGGGACGATCAATACATTGGGTCACGAACAGGGGCTACCGGTGGTTCTCGGGTGGAACGTGCCGTAGGGACGGGTTGTCCACGCCCCGCTCCGCCCTCCGAGGCTAGAACACCGAGAGCCCGGTCAGCGTGGTGAACCGGTCCAGGGCGGCCACGCCCGCCACCGAGTTGCCGCGCGCGTCCAGGCCCGGGCTCCACACCGCGAGGGTGCACCGGCCCGGGACGACGGCGACGATGCCGCCGCCCACCCCGCTCTTGCCGGGCAGTCCGACGCGGTAGGCGAACTCGCCCGCCGCATCGTACGTCCCGCAGGTCAGCATCACCGCGTTGATCTGCTTGGCCTCGCTGCGCGTCAGCAGTCGCGTGCCGTCGGCGCGGAGCCCGTGCCGGGCCAGGAAACGCGCGGCGCCGGCCAGGTCGGCGCAGCTCATCTCGATGGAGCACTGCCAGAAGTAGTGCTCCAGCAGTGCGGGCACCGGGTTGTCGATGTTCCCGTACGAGGCCATGAAATGGGCGACGGCCGCGTTGCGGTCGCCGTGCTCCTGCTCGGAGGCCGCGACCTCGGCGTCGAAGCCGATGTCCGGGTTCCGGCTCTCCTGACGCAGGAACTCCAGCAGCTCGCTGCTCGCGTCACCCGTCAGCGTCTGGAGTCGGTCGGTGACCACGAGGGCGCCCGCGTTGATGAACGGATTGCGCGGAATGCCGTTTTCGTACTCAAGCTGCACGAGCGAGTTGAACGGGTTGCCGGAAGGCTCCCGCCCGACGCGCTCCCACAAGCTGTCGCCCCCCTCGGCCAGCGCCAGGGCGAGCGCGAAGACCTTGGTGATGGACTGGGCGGAGAAGGGCACCCGCCAGTCGCCCACCCCGAAGACGTTGCCGTCGAGGTCGGCGATGGCCATCCCGAACTGACGCCGGTCCACCGAGGCCAGCGCCGGAATGTACTCGGCCGGAGTGCCGCTGCCGATCAGCGGGGCGATGTCGGCCGCGATCCGCTCCAGCAGCGGCACGTAGTCCGTGCGTACGACGTCAGGCACCGCGGTCAGTCCTTGATGCCCCGGTGCAGCGCGACGATGCCGCCGCTGAGGTTGCGCCAGGCGACCTTGGACCAGCCGGCCTTCTGCAGCAGGGCGGCCAGCGCCGGCTGGTCGGGCCATTCGCGGATGGACTCGGCGAGGTACACGTACGGGTCGGGGTCGGACACCACCGTGCGGGCCACCGGCGGCAGCGCCCGCATCAGGTACTCCATGTAGACCGTACGGAAGGGCGCCCAGGTGGGCTGCGAGAACTCGCAGATGACGACCTGCCCGCCGGGCTTCGTCACCCGGTACAGCTCACGCAGGGCGGCGTCGGTGTCCTGGACGTTGCGCAGCCCGAAGGAGATCGTGACGGTGTCGAAGACGTCGTCCCGGAACGGCAGCTTCGTCGCGTCACCGGCGGTCAGCGGCAGCCAGGAGTGCCGCTTCTTGCCCTCCATGAGCATGCCCAGGGAGAAGTCGCAGGGAACGACGTACGCGCCGGTGGCGGCGAAGGGCAGCGAGGAGGTGGCGGTTCCGGCGGCCAGGTCGAGGACCACGTGCCCGGGGCGCGCGCCGACCGCCTTGGCGACCTCCTTGCGCCACAGCCGGGCCTGGCCCAGCGAGATGACGTCGTTGGTGAGGTCGTATTTCGCCGCGATGCCGTCGAACATGGAGGCGACTTCGTGCGGCTGCTTGTCCAGGGAAGCCCTTGTCACTGGCGTTCGCCCCTCGGTGTGCGATGCGGATCGGCGGGTACGCACCCATCCTCTCAGGCCGCGCCCCCCGCGAGCCGCGCGGGCTCCGACACCCCCGCCCTCCTTTCCCACCGGACGGGTGTCGGAAACTGTTCCGAAGGACAGTTACGCGACGCCCCGGCGGACACGTTGACTGCAAAGGTGCGGCCCGGTGAGGGTCACCCACCGGATCGGTGACCGAATCGTGGCCGGTCCGGCAGGGGCCGCCACGAACAGGAAGCTTCACGATGCCGGCAGGCCATTCCAACGGTCGCTCCCGTCGCGACAACCCGCGCGCCCGGCGCCGGGCCGAGCGGCGCAAGCGGCTGCGGCGCACGATCCTCCTCGGCTCGGCGGCGGTGGTCGTGCTCTCGGCGACCGCGTACACGCTGCTGCCGCAGGGTGACGACGCGAAAGCCACCGCGGGCAAGGCGGCCGCCCAGCCCGACCCGACGGCCGGGGAATCGGCGGACGGTTCCGCGAACCCGGTTCCGCAGGGCGGCCAGCAGACCCCCGCCCCGCAGCCTTCCAGCTCACCCGCGGCGTCACCGCCGGGCTCGCCCACGCCGTCGCCCGCTGCCGCGACACCCTCCGCGCAAGGCACCTTCAAGACCTCCGCCGCCGCCGGGAAGGCGCAGGGCAAGGGGCCCGCGCGCCGCTGGCGGATCGAGGTCGAGGAGGGCAGCGGGGTGGATCCGGAGTCGGCCGCCCGCTCGGTCGAGGCGATCCTCGGCGATCCACGCGGCTGGACGAAGGACCCGAAGTACGGCTTCCAGCTCGTCGCCGCGGGCCAGCCGGTGGACTTCACCATCAAGATCGCGATGCCGAAGACGACCGACCTCCTGTGCGACGTGGTCACGCCCGAGCTGATCGGCGAGACCAACTGCAGCACGGGGCACACCGTCGTGGTCAACCTCAAGCGCTGGCAGGAGGGTTCGCCGCAGTTCGCCGGCTCGCCCGAGGAGTACCGGGCGCTGATCATCAACCACGAGGTCGGGCACGAGCTCGGCCGCGGGCACGAGTCCTGCCCGGGCCCCGGCAAGCCCGCTCCGGCGATGATGCAGCAGATCAAGGGACTCCTCGGCTGCAAGTCCAACGCCTGGCCGTACGACGCGGATGGAACCTACCTGTCCGGTCCGTCCGTCCTATAGGGGGAGAGCGGGCCACAGAACGGGGCCGGCCGGGGGGCTAGGAGAAAACGTGCGCGTCGTCAGCTTCAGCGTCCCGGCGTGGTTCCCCTCGTACGAGGAGCCGGGCGGGGAAGCGCAGGCACCGTGCGAGGACGTGCCGGACGGCGCCGCGGCGGACGGCTCCGCGCCGAACGGGAACGGCCCCACCGAGCGGCCCGCCGATCGGCCCGCCGACGCCCAGCTGACCGAGCAGGAGTCGGCCGTGTTCCTGTGCCTGGCCACCGGCGCCTCCAACCGGGAACTCGCCGTCGAGCTGCAACTCTCCGTCAGCACGGTCAAGTTCCACGTGGTGAACATACGGGCCAAGCTGGGCGGCATCAGCCGCCTGCAGGCCTGTCTGCTGGCGGCCCTGGCCCGGGAGGACACCCGGCGCGCCGCCGATGCCGCCGCTGCCGTCGACAGTGCCGCCACCACGGGGCACGGCGACCGGATCGGGCTCAGCGACGGCGGTGGAGCAGCCGCCCCCCGATGACCGTGGCCACGCAGGTGGTCGCACCCCGCTCCGACAACTCGGCCTCGTCCGCCACCGCGAAGACCGCGAAACGCGCCGGAACCCCCGCCTCCAGGATTCCGTGGAAAGCCTCCGCCGCAGCGCCCCGCCCGGCGAAGGGATCCAGGTCGGGCAGCCCCTCGTAGTCGGCCGGCGGCAGGATCGTGAGCCCGGACCGGGACACCGCCGTGCGCACCGCCGGGATCGTGAAGCGGCCGCAGACCGCCACCACCCCGCGGGCCAGCAGCCGCTGCGTACCGCGGCGGGCGCTGTGGCCCCACCGCGGCTCGGTCATCTTCAGCGCCTCCAGCGCGGCCGCGCCCCGGATCGGATCCGCGCCGAGCTCGGTGACCTCGTACGGGTCGTCCGGGTAGTACGTCCGCTCCAGCAACACGTCCGCCCCGCGCACCACCAGCCCCGGGGTGATCAGCCCGGGCCAGCGGCGGGTCCGGGCGTGCGGGTGGGCCGCGGCGACCTCCTCGTACGGCCCGACGCGGGCGATCCGGTCGCCGTCGACGAGGACCGCACCGCCCGGCAGCGGCGCGGACCCCGGCCCGGTGACCAGGAGTTCGGCGGTGTGCAGCGTCAGCATCGGTCGGCCGGCGTCGTCAGTTCGTGGAGATGAGCTTCAGCTCGGGGTGCGCCGTGCCACCCTCGATGGCGGTCGAGGAGATGTGCGAGACCACCCGCTCGTCGACCGGGTCGTTCGCCGGGTCGTCGTGCACGAGCAGGTGCTCGTACGTGGTCGCGCGCTGCGCCGGGGTGCGGCCCGCCTTGCGGATCAGGTCGATGATCTCCTGGCGGTTGGAGCGGTGCTTGGCCCCGGCCGAGGAGACGACGTTCTCCTCCAGCATGATCGAGCCGAGGTCGTCGGCGCCGTAGTGCAGCGAGAGCTGCCCCGCCTCCTTGCCGACGGTGAGCCAGGAGCCCTGGATGTGGGCGATGTTGTCGAGGAACAGGCGCGCGATCGCGATCATGCGCAGGTACTCGAAGATCGTCGCCTGGGTGCGGCCCTTGAGGCGGTTGTTCTCGGGCTGGTAGGTGTACGGGATGAAGGCGCGGAAGCCGCCCGTACGGTCCTGGGTGTCCCGGATCATCGCGATGTGCTCGATGCGCTCGGCGTTGGTCTCGCCGGTGCCCATCAGCATGGTGGAGGTGGACTCCACGCCCAGCTTGTGGGCGATCTCCATGATCTCCAGCCAGCGCTCGCCGGACTCCTTGAGCGGGGCGATGGCCGTACGCGGCCGCTCCGGCAGCAGTTCGGCGCCGGCGCCCGCGAAGGAGTCGAGGCCGGCCGCGTGGATGCGCTGGATGGCCTCCTCCGCCGAGACGCCCGAGATGCGGGCCATGTGCTCGACCTCGGACGCGCCGAGGGAGTGGATGACCAGCTGCGGGAAGTCCTTCTTGATGGCGGAGAAGTGGTGCTCGTAGTACTCGACGCCGTAGTCCGGGTGGTGCCCGCCCTGGAACATGATCTGCGTGCCGCCGAGCTCGACGGTCTCCGCGCAGCGGCGCAGGATGTCGTCGAGGTCGCGGGACCAGCCCTTCTTCGCGTCCTTGGGGGCCGCGTAGAAGGCGCAGAACTTGCACGCCGTGACGCACACGTTGGTGTAGTTGATGTTGCGCTCGATGATGTACGTCGCGATGTGCTCGGTACCGGCGTAGCGGCGGCGGCGCACGGCGTCGGCCGCCTGCCCCAGCGCGTGCAGCGGCGCGTGGCGGTAGAGGTCGAGCGCCTCTTCCTTGGTGATCCGGCCCCCCGCGGCGGCGCGGTCGAGGACAGACTGGAGAACGGCCTGGTCGGTCACCGGTGAGTCACCTTTCGGCGGTGTGTCTGTGTCAAGGTCCGGACCGATCCAGCCTACGCCAGGGTCTGACGAGCGGATGAGGCCGGTCGGCCGGCCCGGTCTCAGCCGCTCGTCGGACCCTGGGGTCCGACGAGTGTTCTCAGGGGCTGCGGGTCAGGTCGCCCTCGGGGTTTCCGGCCGGGTTGTCGCCCGACTTGTAGTGGAGCGTCCCGTTGGCGTTGAGGGTGAAGCGCTCGTCGGCGGAGCCGTCGGAACAGACCCCGGGAGCCGGGTTGGGGCCGGCCGAGCTGTCCAGGACGAGGGTGCGGTCGGTGGCCGAGGCCAGCTTCCAGTCGCCGCTGCAGTCGGTGCCGAAGAGCGGGAGGATCGATGTGTCCCGGGCGACGACCTCACCGACCTTGCCGGCCTTGATGGTGATCTCGAACTCCGTGGAGAGCTTGGCGCGGGCGGTGGTGACCGTGCCCTTCCAGGTGCCGACGAGCTCCTTGGGCACGTCCTCTCGGGTGCCCTTGGGCGTGGCCGGGCTCCCGCTCGCGGTCCCGCTCCCGCTCGGGGTCGCGGCCGGGGCCGAGCCCGCCGGGGCCGGGGAGGACGCGGACGGGCGTTCTCCGGCGTCGGCCAGGTCATGGCCCTTGCCGCCCTGGCCCGGCAGCACGTCCATCCAGTACAGCCCGCCGGACAGCACCGCCAGTACGGCCGCCGCGGCCAGGACCACGGTGCAGCTGAACCGGCGCCCGGCCGCCCTGACGGTGACCTGCCGACCCGCGTCCTCCGCCGCGGTCCGCTGCCCCGGCAGCCCCGCGCCGCCGGTTCCCGGGCCGGGGGTCCCGTAGGGGCCGGATCCACCGGACGAGCCCGCGGTCGCGGCGGGCGAGCCGATGCCCGGCCCGGCGGCCCCGTACGCGGGGTCGGGCGGCCCGAAGCCGCCCGCCCCGGCGGGGCCTCCGTACGAGGCGGCCGTGAACGGCACCGGCCCGGACGGGCCGTCGGCGTACGGCGAGTGCGCCGGGAGCGGCGGTGTGAAGCCCCGGCCGGCCGACACCTCGGACCCGCCCCCGGAGGTGTCGGCGTCCAGGTCCAGCAGCGCCACCGCGGCCCGGCTGGCCTCCTCGACCAGCGGCCCGGGCAGCCAGCCGGGGGCGCCCAGTGCTCCGCCGAGGGCGGCCGCGACCGCCTCGGGGGCCGGCCGCTCCACGGCCGTCTTGGCGAGACAGGCCTCGATCAGCTCGCGCAACTCCCCGGCCGGGAGCGCGGCGAGCTCCGGCGGCTCGTGGACCACCTTGTAGAGGAGCGTCGCCGAGTTGTCCCCGCTGAAGGGCGGCCGCCCGGTCGCCGCGAAGGCCATGACCGCGCCGAGCGAGAACACGTCGGCCGCCGCGGTGACCCCCTTGCCGAGGATCTGCTCGGGCGACATGTAGCCGGGCGAGCCGATGGAGACGCCGGTGGAGGTGAGGGAGGCGGTGCCGTCCGTGGCCCGCGCGATCCCGAAGTCGATCAGCCGCGGCCCGTCCAGGGTGAGCATCACGTTCGACGGCTTCACGTCCCGGTGGACGAGGCCCAGACCGTGTACGGCCACCAGGGCGCGGGCCAGCCCCGCGCCGATGGCCCGTACCGAAGCCTCGGGGAGCGGGCCGTGCGCGGCCAGCGCGCGGTCCAGGGAGGGCCCGGCGACGTACCCGGTGGCCACCCACGGCACCGGAGCCTCGGGGTCCGCGTCGAGCACCGGCGCGGTCCACTCGCCGCCCACCCGGCGGGCCGCCTCCACCTCGCGGCGGAACCGGGCCCGGAACTCCTCGTCGGAGGCGAAATGCGGGTGCACGATCTTGACGGCGACGGTGCGACCACCGGCGCTGCGCCCCAGGTAGACCCGGCCCATGCCACCGGCGCCGAGCCGGCCGAGCAGCCGGTAGGCGCCGATGGTGCGCGGCTCACCGGCTTCGAGCGGCTGCATCGCGTCCCCCAATTCCCCGTGATCCCGGGCGCCTTGTGCCGCCCGGCCGAGCAGCAGCCTAGGGGGTGTCCCGCCGGGGCGGGCGAAGGTGCGCGGTCACCTTTTTACATTTCCGTCCCCGGCCGAGAAATGCAAAAAGGGCGGGAATTCCCGGTAAACCGCACATGCGACCGTCCGGTCTTTGGACTACCGCCGGGTAAACCCGCTCAGCACTCCTGGACCACCGTGCTCAGCAGCTCCACGGCCACATCCGCGGGATACCCGGTCGTCGATCCCGTACGGCGCGCGAATTCACGTACGCCGGCCAGCTGCTCGGGACCGAAGCGGAAGTCGAGCGTCGTGAAGTACCGCTCCAGCAGCTCGGCGTCGAAGGCCTCCCAACGGGCTGCCTGTTCGGCCACCTTGGTGACCTCCTCCAGGGACACGTCCCGGGAGGAGAGGAAGGCCTCGTGCACCTCGCGCACGACGACGGGCTCGCGGGCGAGGTAGTCCTTGCGGGCGGCCCAGACGGCGAAGACGAACGGCAGCCCGGTCCACTCCTTCCACATGTGGCCCAGGTCGTGCACGGTCAGCCCGAGCCGGGGCGCGTCGTGCAGCGAGGCCCGCAGCGCGGCGTCCCCGATCAGTACGGCCGCGTCCGCCTCCTGCATCATCACGCTCAGGTCGGGCGGGCAGGTGTAGTAGTCGGGTCGTACCCCGTACTGCTCGGAAAGCAGCAGCTGAGCGAGGCGTACGGACGTACGGGAGGTGGAGCCGAGTGCGACGCGGGCTCCGTCGAGCTGCTCCAGGGGGACCTGCGAGACGATCACGCAGGACATCACCGGACCGTCGCAGCCGACGGCGATGTCGGGGAAGGCGACGAGCTGGTCGGCGTTGCGGAGGAACTCCACGAGGGTGATCGGGGCGATGTCCAGGTCTCCCTGGACGAGCCGCTCACTGAGTTTCTCGGGGGAGTCCTTGGTCAGCTCCAGGTCCAGCAGAGTGCCGGTTCTGGCCAGCCCCCAGTAGAGGGGCAGGCAGTTCAGGAACTGAATGTGGCCGACGCGGGGCCGGCTGCGATAGACGTCCACATCGCGAGACTAGCCCCCGGGTCCGCGTCAGCCTTGCGGCGGGTCTCAAACGTCCGGGTGACGTGATCTTTCCCTCTGGTCTCGGCCGCAGGGTGCGTGCTAGGCTCGCCGCAAGTTGCAGTTTGGTTTCCCTTGCAGTACGAGGCCTGCGGAGAATGTGACCCGCAGGCTTTTGTAGTTTTCAGACTTCTTAGCAGGTTCTGGAGCAGGGCGACCCTTTGGCCCATAGGAGGGCTCATGGCTACCGGAACCGTGAAGTGGTTCAACGCTGAAAAGGGCTTCGGCTTCATCGCCCAGGACGGCGGCGGCCCGGATGTCTTCGTCCACTACTCCGCGATCAACGCCTCTGGCTTCCGCTCCCTCGAGGAGAACCAGCAGGTCAACTTCGACGTCACGCAGGGTCCGAAGGGCCCGCAGGCGGAGAACGTCACCCCGGCCTAGTCGCCAGGGCCAATCCCATCGCGGGTTGGAAAAGCAGTACCCAAGGAGCCCTGTCCCCTCTGCGCGAGCAGATCAGGCAGGGCTCCTGCCTTTTGCCTCCCGGCGTGGGGGCGGGGGGGGGGGGGGGGGGGGGGGGGGGCGGGGGGGGGGGGGGGGGGGGGCGGCGCGGCCCGGCGGGGGGGGGGCGGGGGGGGCGGG
>NZ_JBICYT010000013.1:130704-216887 GCF_043201215.1 Streptomyces sp. NPDC048331
CCCGCGCCCCCCCCCCGGCCCCTGTCGCCCCGGCCGCCCACACTTAGCCCCCCCGGCGGGGGGGGGGCGCCCCCGCGCGGGGGCCCGCCGCGGGCCCCCGGGGGGGCCCCCAGCGCGTACGCGGGCGGGACCGGCGGCAGCGGTGCCGGGTGACGCAGTGGCCCCCGGCACCGTGGAAACGGTGCCGGGGGCCACTGGCGTACGGCCTCAGGGGCGGGCCGGGTCCTTCGCGGGGACCGGGTCCGGGGTCGGGGTCGTCGGGGTCGTCGGGGTGGTGGGTGTGGTCGGGGTGGTGGCCGGAGCGACGACCTTGAGCTCCAGGACGAAGGTCACCTTCTCCTTGGTGGTCAGGCGCACGAAGTAGGTGCCCGGGGCCACGTCCGTGGTGAACAGCTCCGGCAGGACGATCTTGCCGTCGGCGGCGGTCTTGGCCAGCAGCCGACCGAAGACCGGCTTCCCGGCCTCGTCCTTGAAGAACGGGGCCTTCGCCGTCTCCGGGTCCACCGGGACCCACGTGCCGTCGGCGCCCTTCACGACCAGGTCGGCGATGGCCTCGGTACCCGCGACGGGCTTCCCGGCGGCGGTGGCGAAGACCTCCACACCGGTGAAGCTCTTGCCGGCGACCGCCTCCGGCACCTTCGCGCCGTCCGCGCGGGACAGCTTGTCGGCGACCGTCACCGTGACCTTGCCGTCGAAGTTCACGGTGAACCCGCCCTGCGGGTCGTAGGCCGAGGCCCGCAGCGTGAAGGTGCCGGCCTTGGCGCCCGCCTTGAGCCCGGGCGCGGCGGCGATGCCGTCGGCGCCCGCCTTGACCACCAGGGAGTCCGCGGTCCCGAAGCGCGTGCCGCCGGTGGTGTCCTTCTCGACCGCGAAGACCACCTCCTGGTTGACGGCGGGCTTGCCGTCGCTCAGGAGCACCTTGACCCGGGGGACCTCCACGAAGGCGGCACCGGCCTCGGCCGTGAGGCCGGGACCGCCGAGGACCGTCAGCTCCGCCAGGCGCGGGGTGGTCGGCTTCGGCTGCTCCGGGGTCGGAGTCGGGGTCGGCGTCGGCGTCGGCGTCGGCTTGGGGGTCGGCGTCGGCGTCGGTGTCACCGGATTCGACGGGGTGACCGGCACCTGCGGGGTGGGCAGGGTGCCGGGCGGCTGCGTCGGGTAGTCCCCGACGGGCGGGTTCGGCACCTCGCCGACGCCGCCGGTCTGGTACTGGCGCATGAAGCCGAGCACGGTGTTCACGTACTCGCGGGAGTTGTTGTAGCTGAGGATCGCCTGGTCGAGCTTGGCCTCGTTCGACAGGTCGCGGTCTCCCGCGCACAGGTAGAGACCCGCGCCCAGGGCCGCGTCGTAGATGTTGTTCGGGTCCCGCTTGGCGTCGCCGTTGCCGTCGGCGCCCCACTTGGCCCAGGTCGAGGGGATGAACTGCATCGGGCCGACGGCCCGGTCGTACACCGCGTCCGCGTCCCACTCGCCCTTGTCCGTGTCCCGGATCTCGGCGAAGCCGTTGCCGTCGAGGCGGGGTCCGCGGATGGGCTTCTCGGTATAACCGTCCGCCTTCAGCCCGTAGCCCGAGGCGTGGACGGACTCCACCCGGCCGATGCCCGCGAGCAGCGCCCAGGGCAGCTTGCAGTTGGGGAGCGCGGCGGCCACCGACAGCTCGGCGCGGTGGTAGGCGTCGAGGGCGGTCGCGGGTATCCCGCTGGCGCCCTCCGGAGCCCCCACCCCGGTGGGCGGCGGGTCGGCGACGATGTCGGGCAGGTCCAGCCGGGCGTCACCGCGGTCGGCGGCCTGCGGACTGTCCGGAGTGGGCTCGGACTCTCCCGCGTCGGCGGTCGACGGGTTGCTCACGACCGCGGCGGTGGTCAGGCTGGCCGCGAGCGCGGCCGTGCACAGGACCTTGCGCGAGGTGTTGACGAGGTGGCGGTGAAGCGGCTTCACAGTGCGGCGATCCCCCCAAGGAGCCGTCAAATGTATACGGCTGGTCCAGCCGTGAATATCCACTGTCTATCAGGTATTCGCCGCCGACTCGCCGTCGCCTCCGGAGAAGTGACACACCATTCGTCTCGACTTCACCCGGGTCTCACGACCGATTGGACAGACGTCCGACCCACTCGCCCGAATCACCCCGGCGACAGTGGATTTCTACCATCTCCCGCCGGTCGGGAAGGCGGCCGAAGGCACTACGACAGCCGCCGATGATGTGACCCAGCTCACTCGGCAAAGTCCGGCCGGGTGCGATGAGTTCAGGGGAGCGCGGCGGTCTCCCTTCCGTACACACCGGACCGAGGCAGAGGAACGAACCCCATGCGCATCGTCATCACCGAGTTCATCAGCCTGGACGGGGTCGTGCAGGCCCCGGGCGGCCAGGGCGAGGACGACGACGGCGGCTTCGCCCACGGCGGCTGGTCGCACCCGTTCTTCGACCCGGAGGTGGTCGGCGGCTCCTTCAGCGAGGCGATGGAGAACGCCGAGGCCCTGCTGTTCGGGCGCCGCACGTGGCAGACGATGGCCGCGGCGTGGCCCGACCGGGCGGGCGACCCGTTCGCCGACCGGATGAACTCCGTCCCGAAGTACGTCGTCTCCCGGACGTTGGACGAGGCCGATCTGACGTGGCACAACACCACGCTCATCGCCGGCGACAAGGCCGTCGACCACCTCCGGGAGCTGCACGCGGCCGAGGGCGGCGACCTGGTGGTCATGGGCAGCCCCACCCTCGTACGCACCCTGTTGGGCGAGGGCCTGGTCGACGAACTCCGGCTGATGGTCATGCCGGTGCTGCTCGGCGGCGGTAAGTCGATCTTCCCGGCCGACGGCGGGCTGCGCACGCTCGAACTGGTCTCCACGGCGATCAGCCCGGCCGGTGTGCACGTGTGCACCTACCGCCCGATCGCCGAGAGCTGAGCCGCGCGGACGGCGGGGGCCGCGGCGGTCAGAAGATCAGCATGCCGATCTCGACCAGGATTCCGGCGACTGCCGCCGGCACGATCGCGATGACCAGGCCGGCCAGGGCGAGGAGGACATAGCCTTCGCCGTCCGCCACCCTGCCCTGGCGCGCGCAGGCGAACAGCCAGGCCGCCAGGACCAGGAAGGGCACCAGCAGCAGGCCGATGACGGTGCCGAAGCGGAACACGGCGCCGCCCGACAGTTCGTACGCCCTCCCCCGCGCCGTCCTGACCTCCACCCGGGTCCCGGGCCGGTAGTCGTCGGCGGCCGTGTCCAGCACCATGTCGCGGGGCGGCCCGTCCGACCGCCGGGGGGTGTACCGGCCGGTGCAGTCGGTACCGGTCGCATAGCCCTCTGCGTCGCTCGCCTCGTAGCACTCCTGGATGGACACGACCCCGTCGACGGGCCCGAACCCGAGCACCGCGGCCATCTGCGGCCCGGGCAGCAGCCACGTCAGCCACCCCGCGAGGCCGAGGACCACCACCGTCCCGACCCCGGCGACCCCCCGCCCCCACACGCGCGCACCACGCCCCACCACGCCCCGCCCCCCTCGGTCCCTCGGTGGCGCATACCCACGGGGAGGGGCGGCGACGCGGGGTGTCGGCGGAGGCCCGACGTCCGGTCACTCTCCGGCCACGCAGGACCGGGTCCCGGACGGCAGCCGCCCGTAGAGCAGGAAGTCGTTGATGTACTCCCGTACGCAGGGCGAGCTCGCGAATCCGGTGTGCCCGTCGCCCTTGTGGTCCACGATCACCGCCGAGCCGAGCCGTTCGGCCGTCTCCTCCGTCCATTCGTACGGCGTCGCCGGGTCGCCGCGGGTGCCGACCAGCAGCATCGGCGGCGCCCCGGGGTGGTCGATCTTCCGGATGTAGTCGGTGCCGGCGGGCCAGCCGTAGCACGCGAGCAAGGTCACCAGCTGCCGCGGCCCGAACACCTCGGAGACCTGGCGGAATTCGCCGTCCAGTTGCTCGAACTCCCGCTCCAGCGCGGCCGGGTCGGCCTTGTCGATCGACCGGTCCGGGTCATCGGCGCAGGACACGGCGGCGAGTGCGGCGGCGGCGTTGTCGGCGGGCACCGACCCGAAGCCGTCGCCCTGCGCCGCGTCCGGTGACTCCGGTGACGTCGGCGGGTCGGTCGGCGCGGGCGGTCCGGTCGGGTCCGTCGGGTCCGGCGACTCCTCCAGGCCGAGCAGCGCCAGCAGCCCGGCCGGGTCCTCCTCGGTCTCCGCCAGGGCCAGCGCCTTGGCGAGCATCGGCCAGGCCTGCGGTGAGTACAGGGCCTCGCCGATCGCGAGGGAGGCGGCGAAGCCGGTCACGTCCGTGCCGTCGCGGCCGACCAGCGGCTTCTGGTCGAGCCGCTCCACCAGGGCCGCCACCTTCTCCTTGGCGGTGCGGGTGTTCGTCCCGTAGACGCAGTCGATCTGGTGGGCGCACCAGGTCAGGAAGTTGTCCAGGGCCCGCTGCTGGGCGCGGGCCGAGGTGAGGGCCTGCTCGGTCATCGGTTCGGTGAGGGTGTCGATGCCGTCGAGGACCATACGGCCGGTGGTACGGGGGAACTGGGCGGCGTACACGGCCCCGAGCCGGGACCCGTAGGAGAAGCCGAGGTAGTTGAGCTTGTCGTCCCCGAGGACGCGGCGGATCACGTCCATGTCGCGGGCGACGTCGACGGTTCCGATGTGCGCGAGCACCGGGCCGGAGGCGCGTCGGCACTGGGCGACCGCTTCCCGCATGGCGGCGAGGATCGCGGCGGTGTCGGCGTTCGGGTCGATCTCGGGTTCCCGGGAGCCGGCGCAGGAGACGGGGTCGCTGTGGCCCACACCGCGGGGGTCGAAGCCGATGAGGTCGTAGCGTTCGCCGAGGTCGGCGAACGACTTGGGGTCGGCGGCGAGGCCGGCCATGCCCGAAGCGCCGGGGCCGCCGAAGTTGATCAGGAGCGAGCCGATGCGCCGGTCCGGGTCGGTGGCCGGGAGCCGGCCCAGGGCCACCTCGACCGTGCCCTTGCCCGGGGCGGCGTAGTCGAGCGGGACCTTGACGACGGCGCACCGCATCTCGGCGGGGACCGGTTTGTCGGGGCAGGCGCCCCAGTGGACGGGCTGGGTGTGGAACCGCGCCAGGGGGTCGGCGTCACCGCTGGGGGCGGGCGTCGGGCTCGCGGCGGGGCGCGGGGTGGGCGGCGGGGCGGCCCCCAGCGAGCCCAGGATCAGCACGCCGGCCGCTGCGCCGGCGGCTATGACCGTACGGAATCGGGAACGGTGCACTGCGCCCTCCTCGGGCGGCCCCCCGGACCCATCTGCCCACCATAGACCGGGGCCGCGGGGCCCGCCGGCCCGGTGGGCGCGGCCCCGGGCTCGCTCAGTCCTCCCGGGGCCCCCGGTACAGCTCCTGGATCCGGTCCGCGTAGTCCCGGGCGATCGCGCCCCGCCGGAGTTTCAGGGACGGGGTCAGGTGGCCGCGCGCCTCGGTGAAATCGGCGGCCAGGACGGTGAAGCGGCGGATCGACTCGGCCCGTGAGACCAGCCGGTTCGCCTCGTCCACCGCCCGCTGGAGGTCCGCCCGCAGTTCCTCGTCCCGTACGAGCTCGCGCATCGGCATGTTCTGCTTCTTGTGCATCTGGCGCCAGTGCTGCAGCCCGTCGGGTTCGAGGGTGATCAGCGCGGTGATGTACGGCCGGTTGTCGCCGACGACCATGCACTGGCCGACCAGCGGATGGGCCCGCAGCCAGTCCTCCAGCGGTGCCGGGGCCACGTTCTTGCCGCCGGAGGTGATGATCATCTCCTTCTTGCGGCCGGTGATGGTCAGGTATCCGTCGGCGTCGAGCTCGCCTATGTCGCCGGTGGCCAGCCAGGTCCCGTACGGGGCCGCCTGCGCGGCGTTCCAGTAGCCGGCGAAGACGTGGCCGCCGCTCAGCAGCACCTCCCCGTCGTCGGCGATCCGTACACCGGTGCCCGGCAGCGGCCAGCCGACGGTGCCGAGGCGGGGCCGCTGCGGTGGGGTCACGGTGCTGGCGCCGGTGGTCTCGGTCAGCCCGTAGCCCTCGAACACCTCGATGCCGGCGCCGGTGTAGAAGGCGGCGAGCCGTCGGCCCAGCGGTGATCCGCCGCTCAGGACGTACCGGACGCGGCCGCCGAGCGCGGCCCGGATGCGCCGGTAGACGAGCGGGTCGTAGACGGATCGGGCCAGGCGCAGCACGGGTCCGGGGGTCTTGTCCTCGGCGATCTCGGCGAAGCGCTGCGCGATGCGGGCGGCCCGGTCGAAGGAGGCGGCCCGGCCCATCTTCTCGGCGGTGGCGCGGGCGGTGTTGTAGACCTTCTCCAGTACGTAGGGGATGGCCAGGAGGAAGGTGGGTCGGAAGCCGGCGAGGTCGGCGAGGAGGTCCTCGGTACGGATGCTGGGCGCGTGTCCGAGCTTGACGCGGGCCCGCATGCAGCCGACGGCCACCATCCGCCCGAAGACGTGGCTGAGCGGCAGGAAGAGCAGGGTGGAGGCGGGGTCCTTGCTGACGGATCTGAAGACGGGGTGCAGCAGCTCCACCGCGTTGTCCACCTGGGCGAAGAAGTTCGCGTGGGTGATCACGCATCCCTTGGGCCGGCCGGTGGTGCCGGAGGTGTAGATGAGGGTGGCGACGGAGTCCGGTGTGCGGGCGGCCCGCCGGTGGTGCACCACCGCGTCGGGGATGCGTTCCCCGGCCTTGACCAGCCGGGCCAGCGCTCCGGTGTCGAATTCCCAGAGGTGGGTCAGCCAGGGCAGGTTGCCGCGTTCGCCGCTGATGAGCCGGGCCTGTGCGGTGTCCTCGACGGCGCAGGCCACGGCCCCGGAGTCCTGGATGATCCAGCGGGCCTGGAGGGCGGAGGAGGTGGGGTAGATCGGTACGGTGACCAGGCCGGCGGCCCAGCCGGCGAAGTCGAGCAGGGTCCACTCGTAGGTCGTACGGGCCATGATGGCGAGCCGGTCGCCCTCCCGGAGCCCTTCGGCGATCAGGCCCTTGGCCACGGCGAGCACCTCGGACGCGAACTGCGCGGCCGACACATCGTGCCAGACGCCGTCCCGGTCCTTGCGGGCGAGCACCGCTTCCGTCGGGGCCTCCCAGGCGTTCTGGAAGGGGATGTCCCCGAGGGATCCCCGGTCCGGGGGGCCCACCAGTGCGGGTACCCGGACCTCGCGGACCACTCCGTCGATCACGGTCTTGACGGGTTCGACCGGTTGTACGGCCCCGACCTGCCTCAGCTCGGCTCCCACGGCGCACTCTCCTTGGCTCGGTGCGAGGGTTACCGCCGGTAATTTACGTAGGGGTAACCCGCTCCGACCAGCCCTCGGAGCCGTTCTTCACGGACGCTCCACGCCACCGCCACCGCCCCACACGCCGGACGCGGCAGCCGTCCGCACATAGTCGGCGAAGTCCCGGGGCTCCCGGCCGAGCACCCGCTGCACGCCGTCGGCGAGGGTGGCGAAGCGGCCCTCGGCGATCCAGCCGTAGAGCAGGTTCAGCAGGCCGACGAACTCCTCCGGCACACCGTGGCCCCCGGCGTAGGCGGCGAACTCCTCGGGCGGGAGCGGACGGTAGGTGATGACCCGGCCGGTGGCCCGGGCGATCTCGTCGACCACGGAATCCAGGCTCAGCAGGCGCGGGCCGGACAGTTCGTAGGCCTGCCCGCCGTGCCCCTCCTCGGTGAGGGCGGCCACGGCGACCGCGGCGATGTCCTCGGCGTCGATGAACGGCTCGACGCCGTCACCGGCCGACATCACGACCTCGCCGCTCTGGACCTGCGCGTGGAGGAACGGGTCCTCGCTGAAGTTCTGGAAGAACCAGGACGGCTTGAGGATGGTCCAGCTCGCACCGGACTCGCGGACCGCGCGCTCGCAGGGGAGCTTCTCCTCGCCCTCAGGCACCACCCAGTCGCGGGCGGAGAGCAGCACCAGCCGCTCCACCCCGGAGGCCACGGCCAGCCGGGTGAACGAGCGCATCGACTCGGCGGCGTCGGGGAGTTGCGAATCGACCAGATAGGCCGCGCCGGCTCCCTCCACCACCTGCTCCCAGGTGTTCCGGTCGTTCCAGTCGAAGGTGACGGGCCCCTTGCGGGAGGCGCCCCGGACCTCGTGTCCGCGCCGGCGCAGCTGCGCGGCCACGCGGCTCCCGGTCCTCCCGGTGCTGCCCAGGACCAGGATCGGCTTGGTGGTCGTGTCGTTCGCCGTGCCGTTCCCCGTGTTGTTCGCCGTGTTGTTCTTCGTCGTCGTCATGTGACCAGTCAATCCGCCGCCGTCTGGACGCGACATGGTCGTCCCGCTCAGATACATGTCCCGGCGTCCAGGCTCCGGTCGGGCGGGCCGGGCGCGGGATCACCGGGGCGGGCGGCCCGAGGGCTGTCGGCGGTGGCAGGTAGCGTAGGGGCGGCGTAAAGACCACGTGCAGGCATGCGTCGGTGCGTTGCGACTGCCGGGCCGTTCGTTGCGTCTCACCCTCTGAGCAAGGAGCTCCACACGCATGTCCATACCACCGCAGCCTCCGTCGTCCCCCGGCCCGTACGGACAGCCCGGCCCGTACGGACCGCCGGGACAGCCCGTCCCCCCGCCGTACGGCGGCGCCCCGCAGGGCTGGTACCCCCCGCAGCCGCAGAAGACCAACACGCTGGCCATCGTCGGGTTCGTCATGGCGCTGGTCTGCGGAATCCCGCTGGTGCCCATCATCCTCGGCATCATCGCCCTCTCCCAGATCAAGGCCCGCGGCGAGAAGGGCAAGGGCCTGGCCATCTCGGCGATCGTCATCCACAGCCTGGTCATCGTCTTCTACGGGACCTTCGTGGTCCTCGGCCTCACCGGCGCGCTGGACGACGACACGACGAAGAAGCGCGACTCCGGCGGCACGGTCACCGGCCCGACCTCCAGCGGCGTGACCGAGATCCGCAAGGGCGACTGCTTCAACACGAACGACGACCTGGCCCAGTACAACGACGAGGACGGCACCCAGGCCGCCCGCTCGGTGCGCATCGTGCCCTGCGACCAGCCGCACAAGGGCGAGGCGTACGCGGTGTTCGACCTGGACGGCGGCACGTACCCGGGCACGGAGAAGGTCACCGCGGCCGCCGAGGAGAAGTGCAGCGGCACCGACCTCGCCTCGTACGTGGGCGACAACGCGAAGTCCTCGGAGAAGCTGGAGGTCTACTACTACTACCCGCAGGCCGCCAGCTGGCTCCTCGGCGACCGCGAGGTCACCTGCTTCGTGGGTGACCCCGCCGGCCCCACGACCGGATCGGTCCGCGCCACCGGCTCCTGACCCGAGCCGCCGCATCACCACCGCTCACCACAGGCCTCGCCCCGACAGGGGGCGGGGCCTGCGGCATGCGAGGAGGTACACCCAGGCCCGTCGCGGAACCGGACGGGCGGCTACCGCGTCTCGGGTCCATAGCGGGACTGCGAGGTTCCGTAGGCGGAAATCCCCGTATTAGCATGCACATGACCAGCTGATTCTGGCCATGTCCAGTTATCAACTATCCAGGGGATACATGTCGTTCGACGCGGAATGGGCCCAGCACAAGGCCGCCGCCCTCGCACAGCACTCACCCGTCATGCGCATCGACCACGCGCCCGCGGACGGCGGTGCGCCGGGAAGCCCCGCCGGCACCCTGGTGGCCGGCGCCACCTCCATCAACGGCAACGCCAACCTGCTGATCGAGATCGCCGCCCTCCTCCACGAGGGCCGGCCCGACGGCGACGCGAGCACGATGGCCCGCGCGCCGCGCGCCCATGGCGACGTCTCGGCCCAGGTCCTGCGCTTCGCACGGTTCGCCGACGACCAGTTCAAGGACACGATCGGCCTGTTCGCCGCCCTGGCCACCCGACTGAGGACGACCGGCACCCACTTCGCCCAGGTCGATGACGACACCGCCCGGTCCTTCCTCTCGGGCCTCCTCGAATCGGGCCGGTACGTGGAACCGGAGGCCAAGTGAGCGGGATCAGCCACCGCAAGGACGTCGAGTTCCTGGAGGAGTGCAACCCGGCCCTGGTGGAGCGCAACGCCGCCGAGTTCAAGCGCCTGCGCGATCTGCTCGTGCAGGTCGAGGAGCCCGCCCGACGCGCCGAGACCGGTACCCGGTGGCAGAGCGACGGGAGCCACACCTACACCGCGCGCCTGTCCGAGGCCCGGCAGCTCGTGCAGCACATCGCCGAGGGGTACGACAAGGCCGCGAGCGCCCTGCACGCGTACGCGGCGGCCCTGACGACCGCCAAGTCCCACTACGCGAACGGCAAGGGATCCGAACGCAAACTCGCCTCCCTGATCGCCACGAAGGGCACCGCCGTCACGCGCACGGCTCAGGAGGCGGAGCCCATGCGCCAGTGGGAGGACATGCGGGCGACGACCGGTTTCCTCGACGGTCTCGCCGAGCTCACGATGGACGTGGACGACATCCGCGACGAGGCGAACCGCCTCCACGACGAGGCGGGCGGCGACTTCCAGCTGGCGAAGAACGTCGAGCGGGAGGCGCGCGGCGTATGCGTCCACGCCCTGAAGCAGGCGTACGAACTGCTGCCCGAGTTCCGGCTGAAGGGCGGCGGGGGCGGGGTCGATCTCTACGCGGCCATGGCCGACATCCGCCGCGAGGCGGCCGAGGCCCGGACCGACCCGCTGACCCATCTGCCGGGCAGCGGCCCGAAGAAGGACATGACCGGCCCGGTGGGGCCGGACACCCCGGTCTCCCCGCAGCTCCGCGACATCCGGATGCGGGTCGCCGGGCTGCCGGACGCCGCCGACAACTACTGGGTCCCCCTGGTCACGGACGGCATGCACGCGGAGTGGATCTCCCAGAACAAGGAGGTCCTGCGGGCGGCGGCCAAGAACGCGGGCCTGCCGGAGGAGTTGGTCGCGGGCGTGGCCTGGCAGGAGATCGGCGGCTACCAGCCCGGCCTGCTGGACGACGTGACCGGCACGATCCGCGAACAGGCCGCGGCCCCCTGGGGCCTGAGCCCGGTCACCCCCGAGAACCTTCCGTGGCGCCTGGGCGGCAAGCTGGACGAGACCTCGTACGGACCGATCGCCATCCAGCTCCGGCGCGGCGCCGAAGTGCTCGGCTACGATCCGGCGAACCTCAGCGACCACCAGCGGACCCTGGTGGAGGAGGCGCTCCAGGACCCCAAGCAGAATGCGTTCATAGCGGCCGGTTTCCTGGCCCAGATCAAGGCGGAGAGCGGTCTCGCCGACGTGCCGGCCGATCAGATGACGGAGGCCCAGATGCGGGAGATCGCCGCCCGCTACAACGGAGGTCCCTACTGGGACCTTCCCAAGGCCCAGGGCTACGGTGACCGCTTCGTCGGGAACCTCGGCCAAGCGAAGGACGCAATGCGATGACGTACCCCCGCGAGAGCATCGACCTGCCCGAGGACCGGGGTTGCCTGCGGTGGGTGCTGGGTGTTCCGCTCGGGATCATCCACCTGCTGAACGCCGCCGCCGTGTTCGGGGCCCTGTTCGCCGGACCCCGGGGCGAGTGGGACGACCAGGGCTACGAGAACGTCGGCGCCCTGTGCCTGGTCTCCGTGTCCTTGAGCGTGCTGGGCCTGCTGATCACCGCCGTACCGAGCGTGCGCCGGGCCATGGGCCCGTGGTGGTTCGCCCCGCCCCTGCTCCTCGGACTGATCGCGTTCGTCCGCGGCGCGACGCTCGGATGAGGCGCGGATGAGGCGGACGAGGCTTCCCCGCGAGAGCATCGACCTGCCCGAGGACCGCGGCTGCCTGCAGTGGGTCCTCGGGATACCGCTCGCCCTCTCCTACGTCCCGGCACTGTTCACCTGCTGCACCGCCCTGTCGATGCGGCCGGACCCCGACGACGACGTGCTGCGCGGGGACGTCCGCTTCCTGGCCGGCTGCTCCCTGGTGCTGTGCCTCGTAGGGCTGTTGATCACCATCACCCCGTTGTTCCTGCGGACCATGGGCCGTTGGTGGTTCGCCCTGCCGTTCCTGCTGGCGACGGTCGCCTACGTCCGCGCGCAGACGGTCTGACGCCGCGGTCCGAGGAAACGCGAACGCCGCGGCCCCCGCCCGGTGGGGGGCGGGGGCCGCGGCGGACGCTCTGCGGAGCGGTGCGGGTCAGGCCGCGACCACGACCTGCTCGGCGGCCGGGGCGGGCTCGTCCAGCGGGGAGGCCGAGGCGGAGGCGTAGGCCTCCTTGTCCAGGATCCCCTCGCGGGCCGAGACGATGACCGGGACCAGGGCCTGGCCGGCCACGTTGGTGGCGGTGCGCATCATGTCCAGGATCGGGTCGATCGCCAGCAGCAGGCCGACGCCGGCGAGCGGCAGGCCCAGCGTGGACAGGGTCAGCGTCAGCATGACGGTGGCACCCGTCAGACCGGCCGTGGCGGCCGAGCCGATGACCGAGACGAAGACGATGAGCAGGTACTCCTTGATGCCGAGCTGCACGTCGAAGATCTGCGCGATGAAGATGGCGGCGAGGGCCGGGTAGATCGCGGCGCAGCCGTCCATCTTGGTGGTGGCGCCGAACGGGACGGCGAAGGAGGCGTACTCCTTCGGGACGCCGAGGCGCTCGGTGACCTTCTGGGTGACCGGCATGGTGCCGACCGAGGAGCGGGAGACGAAGGCCAACTGGATGGCGGGCCAGGCGCCCTTGAAGAACTGCAGCGGGCTGACCTTGGCGACCGTCGCGAGCAGCAGCGGGTAGACGCCGAACATCACGAGGGCGCAGCCGATGTAGACGTCGGCGGTGAAGGTCGCGTACTTGCCGATGAGGTCCCAGCCGTACGTGGCGATCGCGGTGCCGATGAGGCCGATGGTGCCGATCGGGGCGAGGCGGATGACCCACCACAGGGCCTTCTGGAGCAGCTCCAGGGCGGACTCGGCGAGGTCGAGGACCGGCTTGGCCTTGGCGCCCAGCTGGAGGGCGGCGATACCGGCGACGACGGCCAGGAAGACGATCTGGAGGACCTTCAGCTCGGTGAACGGCGTGACGATGTCCGTCGGCACGATCCCGGTGAGGAAGTCGATCCAGGAGCCGGTCTTCTTCGGGTCCTTGCCGTCGGCCGCGGTGAGGCCGGTGCCGGAACCGGGGTCGGTCAGCAGGCCGATGGCGATGCCGATGCCGACCGCGATCAGCGAGGTGATCATGAACCAGAGGAGGGTGCGGGAGGCGAGGCGCGCCGCGTTGTTCACCTTCCGCAGGTTGGTGATCGACACCAGGATCGCGAAGAAGACGAGCGGGGCGATGGCCAGCTTCAGCAGCTGGACGAAGATGTCGCCGGTCTTCTCCAGGGTGGTGCCGAGCCAGCTGATGTCCTGGCTGCGGGCTATCCAACCGAAGAGGACACCGAGGGCGAGACCGGCGACGATCTGGGCCCAGAAGGGGAACTTGAACGAGGCCTTGGCGGGGGCCTGGGGGGTCGCGGACACGGACACTCTCCGGAGGTGGCGCACGTAGACAGGGGGGAAGTACTGCGGTGGTGAAGCGGTGCGGCAGCAGCCAGAAGGGCCGGCCGGGACGGCTGCTGTATCGATTCAGCTCAACAGCAACAGGCCGCGGACGCGCGGCGGCAGAGGTCGACGTGCAGGCGCGTCACGAGCGGAACGCTCGTGATCATGGGGTGCGCAGCTGTGGTCAACATGTTGAACACGCTAACACTTCCCCTTTGAGAATCTCAAAGGGGTGCTTTGAGACAACGGCGCACGAGGCCCTCTTGCGCCGACCCGGAAACCACGACCGCCCCAGCGTTACGGGCGGTATACCCGATGCTGGGGCGGTTCGATGTGTGATGAACCCAACTATGGCGTTACGAGGTGACGCGCGCCGCGTCGTCCGCCTGGTCCTCCTGGCTGCGGTTCGCGGCGAGCTTCTCCTTCGCACCCGCGACGCGCCCGGAGATCTGCGTGGACATCTCGTCGCGCTGCTTGCGCAGCAGGACGAAGGAGAGGGGGGCGGAGATCACGATGGCGAGCAGGACGACCCAGGCGACATTGGCCTCCCCGAGCCCCGCGGGCACCCAGCCGAGCCGGACGAGGCCCGCGACGACGACGAGGCATCCGACGAAGATGCCCAGGCGCATCGCGGTGTAGCGGATCGTTGCGCTCGGCTTGAGGGACACGGTGACCCCTTCTCTCTCGTCGTGGTCGGCGGCTGGTGCCCGTCCAGTGAAGCACGCCGGGGACCCGCTCCCGCCCTCCGGGGTGCGGCGGCGGGCACGGCCGCACGTCAGTGCAGCGGCAGCAGCATCGTGATGTCGTCCCGGTCGTCGCCGGGGGCCACCCGGAGGGCGCCGGGGACGCGCCCGACCTCCTTGTAGCCGCAGGCGGCGTAGAAGTGCTCCAGGCCGAGACCGCCGCGACAGCCGAGGCGGATGGCGTCGATGCCGTCCAGCGTGCGGGCGGCGTCGGCGACGGCCTCCATCAACGCGCGGCCGGCGCCCCGGCCCTGGAGGTCGGGGTGGACCATGACCGTGTAGACCCAGATCCAGTGCCGCTGCAGCCGGTGCGAGTTGAACGCGAGGAACGCGGCCGCCCCGATCCGGCCGTCCCGGTCGCGCCCCACGACCAGGCGGTGCCGACCCTCGATCAGCGCCACGAGGTGCTTGATCAGCTCGGGCCGGATGTCGTCGCGGGTGACGGGCGGTACGAAGCCGATGGCTCCGCCGGCGTTGGAAGCGTCGGTCCACAGGTCGACGAGGCCCTCGCGCAGGGCGGGGTCGACGTTCGGATCAAAGGTGAAAGTAAGGGGCACCCGCGCAGATTATCTATTACTCATGCGCGGGGCAACGACACCGGGGACGCCGGAAGCCCCGGTCCACCGGGGACCGGGGCTTCCGGCTGCTCGAACCGGGATCGGCGCGTCAGACGCGCATCGCCTGCGGGGTCTCGCGCAGGTTCGCGTCCGGACCGGGGTACTCGCGGATGATCTCGTAGCGCGTGTTGCGCTCGACCGGGCGGAAGCCGGCTTCCCGGATCAGCTCCAGCAGGTCGTCACGGCCCAGCTTGTTAGGGGTGCCGTAGTTGTCCGCGTCATGCGTGATCTTGTACTCGACGACCGAGCCGTCCATGTCGTCCGCGCCGTGCTGCAGCGCGAGCTGGGCGGTCTGCACGCCGTGCATCACCCAGAAGACCTTGACGTGCGGCACGTTGTCGAAGAGCAGTCGCGAGACGGCGAAGGTCTTCAGCGCCTCGGCGCCGGTCGCCATCGTCGTACGCGCCTGGAGCTTGTTGCGTACCTTGCCGTCCTGCATGTCCACGAAGTCGTGCTGGTAGCGCAGCGGGATGAAGACCTGGAAACCGCCGGTCTCGTCCTGGAGCTCGCGCAGCCGCAGCACGTGGTCCACGCGGTGGCGCGGCTCCTCGATGTGCCCGTACAGCATGGTCGAGGGGGTCTTCAGACCCTTCTCGTGCGCGAGCCGGTGGATGCGCGACCAGTCCTCCCAGTGGGTGCGGTGGTCGACGATGTGCTGGCGGACCTCCCAGTCGAAGATCTCCGCGCCGCCACCGGTGAGCGACTCCAGGCCGGCCTCGATCAGCTCGTCGAGGATGTCGGAGGCCGACATCCCCGAGATCGTCTCGAAGTGGTGGATCTCGGTCGCCGTGAACGCCTTCAGCGAGACGTTCGGCAGCGCCTTCTTGAGCTCGGAGAGCGAGCGCGGGTAGTAGCGCCACGGCAGGTTCGGGTGCAGACCGTTGACGATGTGCAGCTCGGTGAGGTTGTCGTTCTCCATGGCCTTGGCCAGGCGCACGGCCTCCTCGATGCGCATCGTGTACGCGTCCTTCTCGCCCGGCTTGCGCTGGAACGAGCAGTACGCGCACGAGGCGGTGCACACGTTCGTCATGTTGAGGTGCCGGTTGACGTTGAAGTGGACGACGTCACCGTTCTTGCGCGTGCGCACCTCATGGGCGAGGCCACCGAGCCAGGCCAGGTCGTCCGACTCGTAGAGGGCGATGCCGTCCTCACGGGTCAGCCGCTCGCCGGAGCGGACCTTCTCCTCCAGCTCACGCTTGAGCCCAGCGTCCATGTACCGGTCGCCTCCTCTAGATGCCTCTGTCTGCCTGTCCTGCAAACCCTGCCCAACCGTACTCTCAGGCTTCCTCGGGCAGCTCCCCGACCCGGTTCTCCCACTTGGTGGAGAGCACGATGGTGGTACGGGTGCGCGAGACGCCCTTGGTTCCGGAGAGCCTACGGATGATCTTCTCCAGGCCGTCCACGTCGTTGGCGCGCACCTTCAGCATGAAGGAGTCGTCGCCGGCGATGAACCAGCAGTCCTCGATCTCGTTGAGGTCGCGCAGCCGCCGGGCCACGTCCTCGTGGTCCGCGGCGTCGGACATGGAGAGCCCGATCAGCGCCGTGACGCCGAGGCCGAGCGAACGCGAGTCCACCGTCGCGCGGTAGCCGGTGATGACCCCGGCCGTCTCCAGTCGGTTGATGCGGTCGGTGACGCTGGGGCCGGAGAGGCCCACGAGACGGCCCAGCTCCGCGTACGAGGCACGACCGTTCTCCCGGAGTGCCTGGATGAGCTGCCTGTCCACCGTGTCCATTACGTGGAGCCTTCCATTATTCGGCGATCCTGCAAGTCTAGGTATAGAATCTAAGGCACACAGGGTCAACACCCTGTGAAATCTTTCAGCTGATCAATGACGATCTTCAGGAGTGGTTCACCGTGCTCACGATCGAGATGGCCTACGCACACATGCGGGAGCTCCAGGAGCTGGCCAACCGATCCCGCGCCCACCAGCCCGCCGCGGCCCACCGCGTCGACAAGGCCCGCAAGCCCCTCGGCCGTAAGAAGAAGGCCTAGTCACCGGCGCTTGCCTCCCGGGGGGTACGGGAGCCTCCCAGCTCCCCCTCCCACCGGCGGTACAGCTGGTGCGGCACCCCTGCCGCGTCCAGCACCCGCCCCGCGACGAAGTCCACCAGATCCTGGATGTGCGTCGCACCCGTATAGAACGCCGGAGAGGCGGGCAACACGATCGCGCCCGCCTCGTCCAGCGCCACCAGATGCCGCAGCGTCTGCCCGTTCAGCGGGGTCTCCCGCACCGCGACCACCAGCCGGCGCCGCTCCTTGAGCGTCACGCTCGCCACGCGCTGGAGCAGGTCCTTCGACAGTCCGAGCGCCACCCCCGCCACACAGGCCGTGGACGCCGGGACGACGAGCATCCCCTTGACCGGGTACGAACCCGAACTCGGACCCGCCGCCAGGTCACCCGCACCCCAGTACCGGACGTCCTCCAGCTCGGGGCGCGCGAAGGTCTCGGGCTTCCCGTCGGCCCCACGCCCCAGCCACTCCGCCAGGTCCTCGCGCCAGTGCGCGTCACGGAAGGCGATCCCGGTCTCGTCCAGCAGGGTGAGGCGCGAGGCGCGGCTCACCACCAGGTCGACACTCTCCCCCGCGGCCAGCAGCCCGCGGAGCACCGCCGCCGCGTACGGCGTCCCGGATGCCCCGGAAACCCCGACCACCCACGGGGTGCGCTTGCGCTCAGTCATACCTCCGAGACTATCCGGCCACCGCCGATGGGCACTCAGTAAGGTGTCGGGACGTTCCCAGGACGGGACGCGGCGAGGGGGAGAAGATGAGCACGACGGTGGACGCCGATTGGACCCAGCTGGACCGGGCCAAGGCCGCCGGGAAGCTGATGGCCGGCTGGGTGGCCCTGTTGTGGCTCATCGAGCTGGTGGACCTGGCCACCGGCCACGCCCTGGACGGGTACGGGATCATCGCCCGTGAGCCGGACGGGCTCACCGGGATACCGCTCGCGCCCTTCCTCCACTTCGGCTTCGACCATCTGGCGTCGAACACCGTCCCGCTGCTGGTCCTCGGCTTCGTCGCCGCCCTCAGCGGCATCCGCCGCTTCCTCGCCGTCTGCGTCGCCGTCACGGTGGTGGACGGCCTCGGCGTCTGGCTGGTCTCGCCCTCCTACAGCATCACGGCGGGCGCCTCGGGCCTGATCTTCGGCCTCTTCGGCTACCTGCTGGTCCGCGGCTTCGTGGAACGGCGGCCGTCGGGCGTGGTGGTGGCGGTGGTGATCGCCGCCCTCTGGGGCAGCACGATCCTCCTCGGCATCCTGCCGACGGACTCGGGCGTCAGCTGGGAGGGCCACCTCTTCGGCCTCCTGGCGGGCGCGGCGGCGGCCTTCGCCTTCCCGCGCCGGGCGTAGGCCTCCCTGTCCCTGCACTCGATGGTCGGCCGCACGGTGGTCAGAAGGTCAGACCCCGCACGGCCAGATCGGCCAGAGCGCACACGAACAGGGCGATGCCGATGAAGCCGTTGACCGTGAAGAAGGCGCGGTTCAGGCGGGACAGGTCGTGCGGCTTCACGATCGTGTGCTCGTAGAGGAAGGCGGCGACGACGATCGCCAGGCCGATCCAGAACGGCACGCCCGTGTCCGTGGCCAGCGCGTACCAGACCAGCAGGGCCGTGGTCACGACGTGCGCACCGCGCGCGCCCCACAGGGCGGCCGGGACACCGAAGCGGGCCGGGACCGACTTGACGCCCTCCGCCCGGTCGGCGGCCACGTCCTGGCAGCCGAAGATCAGGTCGAAGCCGCCGATCCACACGCCCACCGCCAGGCCCAGGATCACCGCGTCCCAGGACCACTCGCCGGTGACCGCGAGCCAGGCCCCGACCGGGCCCATGGCCTGGGCCAGGCCCAGGATGGCGTGCGGGAAGTTCGTGAACCGCTTTCCGTACGGGTAGACCACCATCGGGATCACGGCGACCGGCGCGAGCGCCAGGCACAGCGGGTTCAGCAGTGCCGCCGAGCCGAGGAAGACGAGGAGCGCGATGCCGGCGCCGGTCCAGGCCGCGCGGACCGACACCGCGCCGGTGACCAGCTCACGGCCGGCCGTGCGCGGGTTACGGGCGTCGATCTCGCGGTCGATGATCCGGTTGGCGGCCATGGCGAAGGTCCGCAGCCCCACCATGCAGATGGTGACGAGCAGCAGGACGCCCCAGTGGATGCGCCGGTCGAGCTGGAACATGGCGGTGAAGGCCGCGATGTAGGCGAAGGGCAGCGCGAAGACCGAGTGCTCGATCAGCACGAGTCTCAGGAACGCCTTGACCTTCCCTACCTGTGGCGCCGGGCCGGGCCCGACGACGTCTTCGGCGGTGGTCATCATGCGAAGCTCCGGCGGAAGGAGGCGACCTCGTCGCGGAGTTCCGCGACGGGCAAGGTGCCCAGTTCGAGGTCCAGCGGGCCGCCCTCCCCCGCCGGTACGTCCCCGCCGGCCGGCGGGACGACCCGGGCGGTCAGGGCGACGCGGTCGTCGCCGGCGGAGTCGACGGTGACGGTCAGGGCGCCGTCGGACAGCTCCAGTTCGGCGCCGCCGCCGGTGCCGGCACCGGACAGGGCCGCCAGCAGCTCCTCGGTGAAGACCGCCACGTCCCCGTCGGACAGTTCCGGCAGCTCGAAGGTGCGGCCCTCGCCGTCCTGGCGGTCCGCCATCAGCTGCCAGACGTCGGACGGGCCGGCGAACTCCTCCGGGGTGACGCCCGCCTGCTCGGCGGCCGACCGCAGCCCGGGGTCGTTCACGTCGAGCTCCGGACGCACCAGGGCCACGCACGGCGTGCCGTCGCCGAGGAACAGGGCGGGGCCGCCCACCACGATCGGGCTCACAGGCCGTATTCCTTCCAACGTCGTGTCACGCGTTCGGCGGTCGCCGGGTCGGACTCGACCATGTCCGGCCAGCCCCCGTCGCGGGTGTAGCCCTCCTCGGGCAGCTTCTTCGTCGCGTCGATGCCCGCCTTGCCGCCCCAGAACTGCTGGTACGAGGCGTGGTCGAGGTGGTCCACCGGGCCTTCGACGACGGTGAGGTCGCGGGAGTAGTCGGTGTTGCCCAGCGCCCGCCAGGAGACCTCGTGCAGGTCGTGGACGTCGCAGTCCTTGTCCACCACGATGATCAGCTTGGTCAGCGACATCATGTGCGCGCCCCAGATGGCGTGCATGACCTTCTGGGCGTGCTTCGGGTACTTCTTGTCGATCGAGACGATCGCGCAGTTGTGGAAGCCGCCCGATTCCGGGAGGTGGTAGTCCACGATGTCCGGGACGATGATCTTGAGCAGAGGCAGGAAGAACCGCTCCGTCGCGCGGCCGAGCGGGCCGTCCTCGGTGGGCGGCCTGCCGACGACGATCGACTGGATGAGCGGACGCCTGCGCATCGTCACGCAGTCGATCTTCAGGGCCGGGAAGGGTTCCTGCGGGGTGTAGAAGCCGGTGTGGTCGCCGAAGGGACCCTCCGGGAGCATCTCGCCGGGCTCCAGCCAGCCTTCGATCACGACTTCGGCGTTGGCCGGGACCTGGAGCGGGACCGTCTTGCAGTCGACCATCTCGATCCGCTTGCCCGAGACGAAGCCGGCGAAGAGGTACTCGTCGATGTCGCCCGGCAGCGGCGCGGTGGACGCGTACGTCACTGCGGGCGGGCAGCCGAAGGCGATCGCGACCGGCAGCCGCTCGCCCTTCGCCGCGGCGACGGCGTAGTGGTTGCGGCTGTCCTTGTGGATCTGCCAGTGCATGCCGATGGTGCGCTTGTCGTGCCGCTGGAGCCGGTAGAGGCCCAGGTTGCGCACGCCGGTCTCGGGGTGCTTGGTGTGGGTCAGGCCGAGGTTGAAGAAGTCGCCGCCGTCCTTGGGCCAGGTGAAGAGGGCCGGAAGTTGGTCGAGGTCCACGTCGTCGCCGGTGAGGACGACCTCCTGGACGGGCGCGGAGTCGCCCTTCACCTTCTTCGGCGGCACGTGCACCATCGAGCCGAGCTTGCCGAAGGCCTCGCGGACCCCGATGAAGCCCTGCGGGAGCTCCGGCTTCAGCAGGCCGCCGATCTTCTCGCTGATCTCGCCGTAGGACTTGAGGCCCAGGGCCTTCAGGAGGCGGCGGTCGGTGCCGAAGACGTTCATGGCCAGCGGCATCGCCGAGCCGCGGACGTTCTCGAAGAGGAGCGCCGGGCCCCCCGCCTTGTTCACTCTGTCGACGATCTCCCCGACCTCCAGGTACGGGTCGACTTCGACCTTGATGCGCTTGAGGTCGCCCTCCCGCTCCAGAGCCCGGAGCAGCGAGCGGAGATCGTCGTAAGCCATAGGGGTCAGTATCCGTCACCAACTACCCTGGAGGCGTCACCGGGGCCCTGACGCGGGCCCCCCGTCACTGACTGGGAGTCGGTCCCACACCGTGCTGCGCTATCTGCCGTTCCTGCTGATCCTCGCGCTGACCATCTACGCCTTCATCGACTGCCTGAACACGCCGGAGGCGGAGGTCAAGCACCTCCCCAAGGTGGTCTGGGTGATCATCATCCTGCTCTTCTCCATCGTGGGGCCGGTCGTGTGGCTGTTCGCGGGCAAGGACGGGGTGGCGTCGGGCGGTGGCGGTGGCGGCCGGGGGCGCCGGGCGCAGTGGGTGGCGCCCGACGACAACCCGGAGTTCCTGAAGTCTCTGCGCGAGGAGCAGGAGAAGAAGGACAAGGACGAGAACACGGACAAGGACAAGGACTAGATCCGGGTCCGGGCCGGTCCGGGTCCGTCCGGCCGCCACGCCCGGATCGCTACCGGGCCCACGGCAGTACGCGGGTGCCCTCCTCCCCGGGGACCGTGACCACGCCGTCCGCGCGCATCACGACGTAGGCCTCGAAGGTCTCGGCGGAGTGGATGCGGCGCGGTACGTCCGGCGGCAGGACGAGGGTCCGGCCGGCGGTGATCTTCTCGGTGCGACCTTCCGAGGTGACCTCCAGGGCGCCGGCGGTCAGGATCCACACCTGCTCGCGGCTGACGGAGTGTTCGGGGCCGGTGCTGCCGGCGGACATCGCCACGTGCCAGCTGCTCAGTTCGGAGCTGCCGCGGCTGGGGGCGGCGAAGCCGGTCATGGTGGCGTTGGGGGTGACGGTGACGTTCTCGGGGGCAGGGCTGATCACGTGCAAGGCGGGACCTCGTCTTCCGATGACATGCGAGTAAAGCTCCTTTACTTCGAGTGAGTAAAGCAGCTTGACCCAGCCGTGTCACCATATTTGCGTGAAGAGAAACGAGAACGAGGGCGTCGAGCTGCTGTTCCTGCTCGGGCTGGGCTTCCAGGCGCTGCTGGGGGAGTTCACCCGGCGCGTCGCCGAGGCCGGCTATCCGGACCTGCGGCCGGTGCACGGCATGGCCTTCCAGGCCCTCCAGGCCGCCGGTGCCACCGCCACCGAGCTCGCCGAGCGGCTCGGGGTGACCAAACAGGCCGCCGGACAGATCGTCGACGACCTGGAGAAGCGCGGCTACGTCCGCCGCGAGCCGCATCCCGAGGGCGGCCGTCGCAAGCTGGTGGTCCTGACCCCGGCGGCCCGGCAGCACCTCGCCGTCGCGGGCCGGATCCTGCACGAGCTGGAGGCCGAACTGGGCCGCGGCACCGATCTCACCGCCCTGCGCGCAGGGCTCGGGGAGGTCGTGCGCACCTTCCACGGGGAGGGACCGTTGCCGCCGCTGCGGCCGGTGTGGTGAGCAAAACTATTGAACACGTTCAATAACGCTGGCATGCTGATCACATGCCTAAGAACAGCAGGCGCCGGACCGGTCGCACGGTCCTGCGCGATCTGCTCACGTACGGGATCGCCGCCACTGCCCTGCTCACCCTGACCGGCTGCGGTGCGCCGGCGCACGTGAGCCGGGGCCCCGTCCAGGACGCCCGTCCCTCACAGATCTCCGGCACCTGGCGGTACGCCGAGGGGGCCGAGGTCGTCTTCCGGGCCGACGGTACGGCCGAGGTCACCATGCTCGACGGGCAGGAGGCGGACTACGACCGCGACTGGCGCATCTCCGGCCCCGCCACCTGGGAGCTGACCTCCGACCAACCGGCCGGCCGGACCCCTGGTCAGCACGTCCGGCTCTACCTGCCCGAGCGCGACGGCGCCATGTGGCGTTCCACCGTCGAGGCCTGGGACGGTACGCAGAGGGAGGCGGCACCCCCGCCCGAGGCCTACACCTGGATGTTCGAGCTGCGGCGCGACGAGCGCGACCGGTTGGAGCTGTACTTCTACGTGGGGCGCTGGAGCGAGAACGTCACCTACGTCCTGGAGAAGGAGGCGTAGGCCTCGCGCAGTGCCGTCCGGCGGATGTCCGTCCAGGCGGACCAGTCGGCCGGTCGGCCGGCCAGGGCGGAGTCCAGCAGCTCGAAGTGCTCGTGCCAGCCCGCCAGGCGGTCCAGGCGCTCCGTCTCCGGACCGCGCCGTTCGTTCACGAAGCGGATCACGGTCGAATCGGTCCCGACGGGCTCCAGGTGGAAGCGGATCCGCCCGTGTTCGGTGACCGTGTACTCGGCGACCCGCTCCACGTCCCAGGCGGTGACCCGCCCGGTCGCCACGGCCGTGGTGTTCAGCCACCGCAGCGTGATCGCCCCACCGAGCCGGCGCTCCAGGACGTCGGCGGCGGCCAGCCAGCCGCGCAGCCCGTCCGGCGTGGTCAGGGCGGGCCACACGGCCGCGTAGGCGTGCGGCAGGTGCAGTTCGAAGCGGAGCAGCCAGTGGTTCTCGCCGCGCCGCTCGCCGGTGGCATGGCTCACGAGAGACATGCCACCAGCGTCGCACTCCCGCCGGTCAGACGCCCGCGTACGAGTGCTTGCCACTGAGCAGGATGTTCACGCCGTAGTAGTTCCAGATCCAGCAGGCGAAGGCGAAGAGCGCGAGGTACGCGGCCTTGCGGCCCTTCCAGCCGGCGGTGGCACGGGCGTGCAGGTAGCAGGCGTAGGCCACCCAGGTGACGAAGGACCAGACCTCCTTGGGGTCCCAGCCCCAGTAGCGGCCCCAGGCGTCGCCGGCCCAGATCGCGCCCGCGATGATCGTGAAGGTCCACAGCGGGAAGACGGCCGCGTTGATGCGGTACGAGAACTTGTCGAGGGAGGCCGCCGAGGGCAGCCGCTCCAGGACCGAGCTGCGGAACTTCCCCGGGGTGCGGCCCGCCTCCAGCTGGCTCTCGTAGGAGTCGCGGAAGAGGTAGAGGACCGCGCCCGCGGCACCGATGTAGAAGACGGCGCCGCAGAAGATCGCGGTGGAGACGTGGATCCACAGCCAGTACGAGTGCAGGGCCGGGACCAGCTGGTCGCTGTCGGTGTAGAGCCAGGTGACGGCGATGCCGAGGTCCAGCAGGACCGTGGTGACCAGGATCAGGCCGAGCCAGCGGACGTTCTTCTTCAGGGCGAGCAGCACCAGGTACGCGCCCACGGCCACCGTGGAGAAGGTGATCGAGAACTCGTACATGTTGCCCCAGGGGGCCCGCTGCACCGACAGGGCGCGGGCGACCACCCCGGCCGCCTCGACGAGGAAGGCGAGCGCGGTCAGCGAGACCGCGATCCGCCCGTACAGGTCGCCCTGCACGGTGCCGCCGGCGGCGCCGGGGCCGTCCGGGACGTCGCGGGTGCCGGCCGCCGAGCGGGTGGTGACCTTGGGCTGGTCGAGGACCGCGGTGGCCCCGCCCTTGCCGCGGACCTGCACGGCGGGGGCGGTCACGGCGGCTCCGGCCGCCGCGGCCCCCTTGGCGCCGGTCAGCGCGGCGGCCGTCCGGCCCACCTTGCTGCGGCTGCCGAAGGTCCACTCGGCGATGTGCGCGAAGAAGGCGAGCGTGTAGACCGCCATCGACGAATAGATCAGGTAGTTGCTGATCTCAGCCAGGTTCTCGTTGGCTGCGGCTGCGAGCGGCGTCATCCGCGCTCTCCTTCGGGGGTTTCTTCAACAGGATCAGACGCACTGGGCGCCTGCTGGTGCAGCCGGGCGGCGAGTTCCGCCAGCTCCTGCGGGAGCTTGGTGGACTCACTGCGGCCCAGGCCCGCCATCTCGACGACGGTCACGCCGTCCTCGCCGGTCACCGCGCGGACCCAGATCCGGCGGCGCTGGATGAACAGCGATCCGGCCAGGCCCGCGATGGCGGCGATCGCACCCGCGAGGGCGAGGCCGCTGCCGGGCTGGTGGGTGACGGAGAAGGTGGCCCACCGCTCGATGCCCTCGAACTTCACGGTGCCCGCCCCGTTCGGCAGGGTCATCGTGTCGCCGGGCGCCAGCTTCTGCTTGAACTGCTGACCCGACTCGTCCTTGAAGGGCTCCATCTTGGTGGTGGTGAGCCGGTAGACGTTCTGCGGCAGGCCCGAGTCCACGCCGAGGCTGCCGTGCCAGGCGTTGAGCATGAGCTGCGGGTTCAGGAGGGCGGGGAACTGGGAGAACATCGTGCCCATGCCCTCGCCGGCGAAGCTGGGCACGAAGACGGCGTTGAAGCCGAGCTGCTCCTTCTTGCCGTCCTTGTCCTTGTAGCCGTCGGTGACCTTGACGGCTCCGGTGGAGGTGAGGTTGGCGTCCTGCGGGAGCACCGGCACGGCGTCCTTGAAGATCACCTTGCCGGTGGGGTCGGTCACCGAGACGATCGGCGCGTAGCCGTGGCCGAGCAGGTAGACCTTGGAGCCGTCCACCTCCAGGGGCTTGTTGACCTGGATCTCCCGCTTCTGCGGGGTGCCGTGGGCGCCGTCCGAGAAGGTGACGTACGCCTTGAAGTCGCGCGGGGTGCCCCGCTGCGGGCCGGTCATCTCGTACGTCGCGTCGAACCGGTCCAGCGTGAAGCTGAACGGCGGCAGGTCGTCCGGGTCGAAGAGCGTGCCCGGCTTGAAGTCGTCGTACTGGGTGAGCGTGTTCGAGAAGCCCGTACCGCGCAGGACCAGCTTGCCGCCCTCGGACTTGAAGTACTGGCCCCAGGCGAAGGCCACCAGCATCACGATCAGCGAGACGTGGAAGATCAGGTTCCCGGCTTCGCGGAGGTAGCCCTTCTCCGCCGCCACGTGGCCCTGGCCGGCCTCGGTGCGGAAGCGGCTGCCGCGCAGCACGGTGCGCGCGTGCGCGAGGACCTCGTCCGGGGTCTTCTCGGTGCGCCAGGTGGTGTGGGCGGGCAGCCTGTCGAGGCGTCGGGGGGCGGCCGGCGGGCGGCCGCGGAGCTGGCCGACGAACTGCCAGGAGCGCGGCACGATGCAGCCGATGAGCGAGATGAACAGCAGCAGGTAGATCGCGGAGAACCACACCGAGCTGTAGACGTCGAAGAGCTGGAGCTTGTCGGCGACGCCCACCCAGGAGGAGTGCTCCCGCTTCCAGTCGACGACCTTCAGGGCGTCGACGTTGTTCTGCGGGACGAGGGAGCCCGGGATGGCGCCCAGGGACAGCAGGAAGAGCAGGATCAGCGCCACCCGCATGGAGGTGAGCTGTCGCCAGAACCAACGGGCCCAGCCGATCACGCCGATGCCGACGGCCGGCCCCGTGGGGCTGTCGTCCAGCGGGGCGGTGGAGAGCTGGGCACCGGCGGCGGCGTCGGCGGAATCGGCCGCCGCGGACGCGGGCGAGGCCTCGTCGGGCGTCTCGGTGGTCGCTTTGTCTGTCGTACTCATGTGCCTCTAGTCCTCAGATCCCCACCGTGAAGCTTTGGGTCCAGCTCTGCATGTCGCTGACGATGCTGGCCCACATTCCTGTGACGAGCAGCAGACCGGTCAGGATCAGCATGCCTCCGCCGATGCGCATCACCCATGCATAGTGCTTCTTCACCCAGCCGAACGCGCCGAGCGCCTTGCGGAAGGCGATCGCGGTGAGGATGAACGGCAGGCCGAGTCCGAGGCAGTAGGCGACGGTCAGCAGGGCGCCCCGACCGGCGCTGGCCTGGTCGAGGGAGAGCGTGGTGACGGCCGCGAGGGTCGGGCCCATGCACGGGGTCCAGCCGACGCCGAACAGGACGCCGAGCAGCGGGGCGCCGATCAGGCCCGCCGTCGGCTTCTTGTGGAAGCGGAACTCCCGCATCGTCAGACCCGGAATCGCGCCCATGAAGAAGAGCCCGAGCACGATCACCAGGCCGCCCAGGACCCGGGAGATGATCTCGTTGTTCTCCCGGAGGGTCTCTCCGAAGTAGCCGAAGAGCGCCCCCGTGGAGACGAAGACCGCCGTGAAACCGGCGATGAACAGGAGCGCACCCGCCAGCATCCTCCCGCGCCGGGCCTCGGCGAGGTCGGCGCCGCTGACGCCGGTCACGTAGGACAGGTAGCCGGGGACCAGCGGGAGCACGCAGGGCGAGAAGAAGGAGACCAGACCGGCGAGCAGCGAGACCGGGAGCGCCAGCATCAGCGCTCCGTTGAGGACGGTCGTGTTCACTCCGGTGGCCTCGGCGGCGAGGACGTACGCGACCACGCGGTCACTTCTCCGCGAGGACCGGCTCGATCATCGACCGCAGCTGCTCGTCGTTGACCGGGGCCAGGGTGCGGGCGGCGATCCTGCCCTGCTTGTCGAGGATGATCGTGGAGGGGATGGCGTTCGGGTTGAGCGTGCCCTTGGGGAAGCGCAGCATCAGCTTCCCGGCGGGGTCGTAGAGGCTCGGGTAGGTGATCCCGTAGTTCTCCTCGAAGGAGATCGCGCTCTGTTTGCTGTTGTCGCGCGTGTTGATCCCGACGAAGGCGACGTCCTTGCCGGCGTCCGCGTACTCCTTGGAGACCGTCGCGAAGTACTTGGCCTCGTTGCGGCACGGCGGGCACCAGGAGCCCCACACGTTGAGGACCACGACCTTGCCCTTGAGCGTGGTGGTGTCGAGGGTCTCGTCGTGGACGGTCTCGCCGTCGAGCTTGGGAGCCTCGGTGCGCTCCGCCTGGGACACGGTGGAGATGCCGCTCGCACCCGTGACGTAGTTACCGCCGGACCCGGTGACCGGCTTGCCGCTGTCCGGTCCCCCGCAGGCCGACAGCGTGAGGGCACCGGCCAGGGTCGCCACGGCCAGCAGGGTGGCACGGCCGCCGGTCGTGCGGCGGCTACTACGACGGATACGCGCGCGGACAAGGCTCATGTGAAAAGTTTCGCATGAGCAATTCGACGATCTTCCGCGCCCCCCGGGGCGATGCGCGCGCCCTCGTCGGGCGAGGCTTCGCCGCCCCGTCAGGCGGCGGTCAGGTACGCGCTCCAGCCGCCGGCCGGCGCCTGGCCCGGGGCGAGGCCCTGGAGCCTGGCGAGCACCTTGGGGTCCTGGACCTCCAGCCAGTCGGTGAACTGCCGGAAGGATACGAGTCGTACATCCCTTTTGTCCGCCATGCCCTTGAGTGCCTCCTCGACGGCGTCCATGTAGATGCCGCCGTTCCACTGCTCGAAGTGGTTGCCGATGAACAGGGGTGCGCGGTTCGTCTCGTAGGCCCGCCGGAAGCCGCCCAGGTAGGTGGCCGTCGCCTGGGTGCGCCAGCCCGGGTAGTGGGCGGGCACGCCCTGGGTCGTGCTCTTCGACTGGTTGGCGAGGATGTTGTAGTCCATCGAGAGGACCTCGAAGGAGTGCCCGGGGAACGGCAGGGACTGCAACGGCAGGTCCCAGATCCCGGACCTGCGCACCGGCCAGACCTGGAGGCCGCCGGGCGAGCTGGAGTCGTAGCGCCAGCCCAGCCGCTCGGCCGTCGGCAGGAGGCTGTCCCGGCCGAGCAAACAGGGGGTGCGGGCGCCCTTCAGTTCCTTGGCGTAGTCGAAGGGCAGGGGTTCGAGGTCGGTGAATCCGGTGTTCGTGCGCCAGTTGGTGACGAACGACACGGCCTGCTCGATCTCGCTCCCCCAGTCCTCCGGGGTCCACCGGGCGACCGAGCCGGATCCGGCGCAGAAGTGGCCGTTGAAATGGGTCCCTATCTCGTGCCCGTCCAGCCAGGCCTGGCGGATGTGCGTGAGGGTGGAGCGGACGTTCTCGTCCTTGAGGTAGCCGATGTCCGAGGCCCCGACGGGGTTGTTCGGCGGCCGGTAGAGATGCCGCTTCGACTCGGGCAGCAGATAGATGCCGGAGAGGAAGAAGGTCATGGCCGCGCCGTGGTCCTTGGCGAGCTTGAGGAAGCGCGGGAAGAGACCGTTGCCGATCTCCCCCGCGCCGTCCCAGCTGAAGACGACGAACTGCGGCGGGGTCTCGCCCGGCTGGAGCGGCACGGGCGGGTCCGGCTGGTTCGGCTGCGGGCCGGTGTCGGCGGTGGAGCCGTCACCGATCGGCCTGGCCGCCGGTTTTTCTCCGGGCTTCGGGTTCCTGACGGGTCCGGGAGAGCCGGAACCGGACGTGTCCGATGAGCCGCAGCCCGCGATTCCCATCGCGGCGGCCGCACCGAGTCCCAGTCCCAGCAGCCCCCTCCGACTGACTCCCCTGATGTCGCGCATGTCACCGTCCCCTATGTCGACCACCCATACCGAACCGAAGTCCATATAAACGGACAATCAGTTCGGACATGCGAGCTGACACGGTGATTCCCGCGCGACTTGTCTTTAGTTGGGCAGAACCGTAACGGCCTGTAACAGTCGGCCGATCAAGAACCGATCGAGGGCCGATCGGCCCGGCCGCACCGGCCGGGCCGCATCGATCGAACAGGGGTCAGGCGCCGAACGCCTTGGACGCACCCTTCACCGGCTTGGCCCCGGCCAGCAGGTGAGCCGGCACCAGGTCCCGGGCCGGCTCGCTGTATCCCACCGACACCAGCTTGTCGCCCTGGAAGGTGAACGAGGTCATCGAGGCGAGCGTGCACTGCCGACGCCGCGGGTCGTGCCACAGCCGACGCTTCTCCGCGAAGCTCCGCACGATCCAGATCGGCAGCTGGTGGCTGACCGCCACCGCCTCCCGGCCGCGGGCCGCGTCGCGCGCCGCCTCCAGCGCGCTCATCATCCGGACCACCTGCTCGACGTACGGCTCGCCCCACGACGGCTTGAACGGGTTCGTCAGGTGCTTCCAGTTGCCGGGCTTGCGCAGCGCGCCGTCGCCGACACCGAAGGTCTTGCCCTCGAAGACATTCTCCGCCTCCAGCAGGCGCGCGTCGGTCGCCAGGTCCAGGCCGTGGACCTTGGCGATCGGCTCCGCCGTCTCCTGCGCCCGCTCCAGCGGCGAGGACACCACGTAGGCGATGTCCCGACCCTTGAGGTGGTCGGCGACCCGGTCCGCCATCTGGCGACCCAGCTCGGAGAGGTGATAGCCGTCACGGCGCCCGTAGAGCACACCGTCGGGATTGTGCACCTCGCCGTGGCGCACCAGGTGCACGACGGTGAGATCGGGGGTGGCGGGCGTGGCGCTGCTGCTCATGCGGTGGCCTCCGCGGCGGCTCGGGCGGCGACCGGCAGCGCCGCCGCGATGCGCTCGATCGCCTTCTCGTCGTGGGCGGTGGAGACGAACCAGGACTCGAACGCGGACGGCGGCAGGTACACGCCCTGCGCCAGCATCGAGTGGAAGAACCCGTTGAAACGGAAGCTCTCCTGCTTCTTGGCGTCGTCGTAGTTGCGCACCTCGTCCTCGGTGAAGAAGACCGAGAACATGTTGGACGCGGTCTGCAGCCGGTGCGCCACGCCCTCCTTGGTGAGCGCGCCGGTCACCAGACCCTGGATCTCCTTCGAGACCGCGTCGACCTTCTCGTACGCGGCCGCGTCGAGCAGGCGCAGCTGTGCCAGACCGGCGGCGGTCGCGATGGGGTTACCGGAGAGCGTGCCGGCCTGGTAGACGGGACCGGCGGGAGCCAGGTGGCCCATGACGTCGGCGCGACCGCCGAACGCCGCGGCCGGGAAGCCACCGCCCATGACCTTGCCGAAGGTCATCAGGTCGGGCTTGACCCCGTCGACGCCGTACCAGCCGGCTCGGGAGGTCCGGAAGCCGGTCATGACCTCGTCGGAGATGTAGAGCGCGCCGTTCTCCCGGCAGAGGTCCGCGAGACCCTGGTTGAACCCGGCGGCGGGGGTCACCACACCCATGTTGCCGGGCGCGGCCTCGGTGATCACGCAGGCGATCTCACCGGGGTGCGCGGCGAAGGCCGCCCGTACCGCTTCGAGGTCGTTGTAGGGGAGCACGATCGTGTCGCCGGCCTGCGCGCCCGTCACACCGGGGGTGTCCGGAAGCGCGAAAGTCGCCAAACCGGAACCGGCGGCGGCCAGCAGGGCGTCCACGTGACCGTGGTAGCAGCCGGCGAACTTCACGACCTTGGCGCGACCGGTGAAGCCGCGGGCCAGCCGGATCGCCGACATGGTCGCCTCGGTGCCGGAGGAGACCAGGCGGACCTGCTCCACGGGTTCGATGCGCGCGACGATCTCCTCGGCGAGCGCCACCTCTCCCTCACCGGGCGTACCGAAGGAGGTACCGCGGGCGACGGCCGCCTGGACGGCCTCGATCACCTCGGGGTGCGAATGGCCGAGGATCATCGGCCCCCACGAGCACACGAGGTCGACGTACTCACGACCGTCGGCGTCGGTGAGGTACGGACCGGTCCCGGACACCATGAACCGGGGCGTACCGCCCACGGCGCGGAAGGCGCGCACGGGAGAGTTCACGCCGCCGGGGGTCACGAGGGAGGCGCGCTCGAAGAGCGTCTGCGAAACTGGGGCTTCATACGGGTACGGGTAGCTCACACCAGCCATGGTCTCAGAGGCCGCGACAGACTTGCGGACGGGCGTTTCACCGCGTCGCCGCGGGGGAGGTCACTGCCATGATGATCAGGCTGCGCGGCGGGGGCCGCGGAGCCGGGGCGAGCAAGACCAGTCGGGTGGAGATATGCAACGCGGTGGTGGACCGGGCGAGGGAACGGACGGCCTCGATCCGCAGCGCGCCCGCGAGGCCCGCCGCCGAGGCAAGCACCGCCGCGGTACGGAGGCGGCCGACGCCGTCCCGGAACCCACGTCCCCGTCCGACGACCTGCCCAAAGGCCGCGGTATGGGAGTGACGTACAAGTACTTCGGCGCCCCCGACGGCGCCACGGCGGCCCGGGTCCCGGTCACGATGCGGCCGGAGGAACTCGGCGGCGACGAGCTCGGCATGGGCGGCCTCTTCACCAAGATCAAGCCGGAGACGGTGGCCGCGATGGTCCTGACCGGCATCGAAGGCATACCCCTGCACAAGGTGCCCCCGCTGGAGCTGGTCGTCCTCCACCCCGACTACGCGGTGGTCAAGCTCCCCATGACCGTGGTCGACCCGCTGCGCGGAATCGGAGAGGAATCGGTGGGCGCGGCGGCCTTCATCTGGTCCACGGTCCCGGACCGCGGCGGCCCCAGCGACGCCTTCAACGTCTACCAGCTGCTCCACGAGTGGCAGGATTTCAGCCACCGCCTCCACGAGGCCGGCCACCAGCCGTACTGCCTCGTCTGGCCCTGACGGCCGAACACCTTCCCGGCCTAGACGCCCGCGCGCAGCGTCTCGGCGGGCAGGATCCGGGCGGCCGCCAGGGCCGGGTAGAGGCCCGCGGCCAGGCCCACGACGAGGCCGACGAGCGGTCCGGCGGCGGTGAGGGCGGGGTCGAGGACCACCAGCCAGTTCTTGGCCAGGCAGGTCACCGCCGTGATCTGGATGCCGAGCACCGTGCCCACCATCCCGCCGGCCAGTCCCACCAGGCCGCTCTCGACGCAGAACTGTCCGGCGACCGCCCGCCGCGAAGCACCCAGGGCCCGGCGCAGGCCGATCTCGGAGCGCCGCTCCAGTACGGACACGTAGGCGGTGTTGCTGACACCGAGCGCGCCCACGCCGAGGGAGACGGCGGCCAGGCCCAGGAACAGGGCCCGGGTCTGCGACTCGATGCCCTGACGTAGCGACCGGGGGTCCGGCGGCACCAGCGCGACGAGCTTGTCCGGGGCGCCCGGGGCCAGGGCGAAGGGGGCCTCCTCGCCGACCTGGTCGGCGGCGCCCAGATCCGTACGGATGATCATCTCCGCGGGGGCGAAGCCCAGCCCCGCCGGATCCTGCAGCGCGGCCCAGTAGGGGACGACCACCGAGCCGGTGAGGTTCGTGTCGCCGGTCGGCGCGCGGAAGACGCCGAGCACGCTGAAGGCGACCCCGTTGACATGGATCACGGAATTGCCCGCCCCGCCGTCCACGGTCAGCCGGGAGGCGGCGGCCGTGTCGATCAGCGCCACCCGCTCGCGCCGGGCCTCGTGACCCGTGTCGAACCAGCGGCCTCGCGTGAGCTCGGCCGACATGGCGAGCAGCGCTTCGGGCTGCGCGGCCATGACCGTGCCTTCGGGCAGGTCGTTCTCCTTGCCGCCGGGCAGCCGCGAGACGGCCGGCCGCTCGCCGGCCCTGCTGACCAGCCCGGCGCTGCGGACACCGTTGAGCTCGCGCACCCGCCGGCTGTCACCGCCGTCGGGCCGTGGCCGGACTCCGGCGACGGCCTCCGACGGGTACTTGACGGTCACCCGCGTCGCCTTGAGCGCGTCGAACTGATCGGAGACGGCGCCGGCCGCACTGGCCGTGATGCCGAGCGTGGCGAGGGCGGCGGCCAGCCCCACGGATATGCCCACCATGGTGAGCAGCGTGCGGAACCGGCGGCCGAACAACGCCAGGAACGCCTGGACGAGCAGATCCGTCGCCGAGGTACGGGGGTTCCCGAGCCCGGGCGCGGCCGCCTTCGCCCCGCCCCGCGCACGGCTACGAGACACGGCCGTCCACCACCTTGAAGACATGGTCGGCGCGGGCCGCGACGTCCGGTTCGTGCGTGACCACGACCACGGCCCGGTCCTGCGCGACCAGGCCGGCCAGCAGGTCCATGACGCGGGCCGAGTTGGCGGTGTCCAGGTTGCCGGTCGGCTCGTCGCACAGCACGACCGCCGGCCGGTGGACGATGGCGCGCGCGACCGCGACCCGCTGTCGCTCCCCGCCGGAGAGGGTGGTGGGTCTGACGTCGAGCCGGTGCCCGAGGCCCACGGACTCCAGGGCCCGCACCGCCTGCGACCGCCGCCGGCCGCGCGGCACGCCCAGGTGCACCAGCGGTAGGGCCACGTTCTGTACGCAGGTCAGGTGCGGGACCAGGTGGAACGCCTGGAAGACGAAGCCGAGCGTGGAGGCGCGCAGGGCGGTGCGGGCCCGTTCGGACAGGGCGGTCGTGTCGTGGCCCTGCAGCAGGTAACGGCCGCGGGTCGGGACGTCGAGCAGGCCGAGCACGCTCAGCAGGGTGGACTTCCCGGAGCCCGAGGGGCCGACGACGGCCGCCAGTCGGCCGGGCCGGATGTCGAGCGTGACGTCGACCAGCGCGTGCACGGGCGACGGCCCCGGATACGTCTTCGCGATGCCGGCCATCTCGATGACGGGCGCCGGCTCGTCCTCAGTCACCGGCACCTCCGGATGCGCCACCCGAGCCGTCACCCGAGGCTTCGTCCGAGCCGCTGTCCGAGCCGCTGTCCGCCGGGTTTCCGCGGCGGACGAGGACGACCGTCCGGCCGGCGGTGAGGTTCCCGTCGAGCGCGTGGACCGCGCTGAGGCCCTCGTGGGTGAACAGCACCTCGACCGGGATGTTCCGCTCCTTGCCGCCCTCGGTGACGGTGACCGTGGACGAGCCGCCGAGGTCGGTCCAGACCGCCGAGACGGGGACGGTCAGCGAGCCCTTGGGGCTGCGCCGGAGTTCGACGGCGATCTGCTGGGTGGCGCCCTCCGCGGCCTCCGCGCCGGAGGGCACGAACAGGGCCTCGTGCCGGCCGCCCGCGGAGCCGCTGCCGTTGCCCGCTCCTGCCGTGCCCGCTCCCGCTGTACCCGCTCCCGCCGTGCCGGCCGCGGCCGCGCCGTCCTGTCCCGCGTTCTTGCCCTGCTGGTCCCCGTTCTTGTCGTCCGCGGAACTGTCGAGGGAGCCCAGGGTGCCTTCCCTGCCCTCGTACGGGCCGGTGCCGAAGCGGATGACCGCGTCGGCCGGCAGATCGCGCAGCCGGCTGCGCTGGTCCGCGCTGAGGACGGCCCGTACCTGGCGGCCGCCGCTGCCGAGGACGAGGAGCGGCTTGTCGGCGGCGTCGCCGACCGCCGCGGTCACCTGCACCACCGTGGCCGGCAGGGTGCCGACGTACGCGACCTCCGCGGCCGGCAGCACCTCACCGGGCTTGGCCGGCCCGGCGGCGGGCGGTGTGTCCGCGCCGCGGGCGGGCGGCGCGCTCGCGCCCCCGGTTCCGGCCGCGCCGGTGCCGCCGTCGGTCTCCGCGCCGCCCCGGGGCGCCGCGCCGCCTCCCGCGGCCGCCCCGCCCGTGCGGGCCGTGCCGGGAGCGGAACCGCTTCCGCCGGTGGTGCTCGGCCCCTGCCCTGCGGGCGCCTCGTACCCGGCCGCCACGTACAGCTTGCGCACCGCCTCGACGGTGGCCGGGCCGTACGTGCCGTTCACCGCCGTCCCGTACAACGGCTGCAGTGCGCGCTGCAGTTGCTGCACGTCCGGCCCCTTGTCGCCCGCCTTCAGGTCCCGGTACGCGGGAAAACGCCCGGGAAGCAGCAGGACGGGCCGGCCCGACACCTCCGCGACGACGGCCCCGGCCTTGAGGCTCTTGCCCGCGGCCGTGGGCAGCGCCGTCACGACCGCGCGGTTCGTTCCCTGCGGCTGCACGCCGGTGATGGTGGTGCGGGAGGCCGTCTCGACCTTCCCGGTCAGCTCCATCCTCTCGACGAGCTGCTGGTCGGAAACCTTCCCCGTGATCCGGGAGGGCGGGGGCGCGGCGGCGTCGGAGGCACGCTGCTCCGGGGTTCTGGCCTGGGAGGCGATCCACCAGACGGAGCCGGAGCTGCCGAACAGCACGAGGACGACGGCGGCGATGACCAGGCCCCGCCGGGACCTCTGCCGCGCATCCGTCGCCCGCCCGCCGGACGGCCGGGCCACCTGGGTCCCATCGGGGTCTTCGAGGCTCATGACGGGTATCAGGATGTCTCTCGCAGGAGTTCCTGGGCCTTGCCCTTGGCCTTCGTGATGAGTTCCAGCCACGCCGTGATCTCCGCCTCGTGCTTCACCAGCGAGGCGGCCGAGGCCTTGCTCTTGGCCTCCCGCGCCTTCGTGTTGAGACCGACCTCGGTGCCGCAGTCGGCATCGGTGGTGGCCTGCTTGATCTCCGCGCGCTGGGCGTTGTCGAGCGCCGCGGTGTCACCGTCGGGGATATTCGCGTAATGCGCGAGCGCGGCTTCCCGAGCCTTTTCCGGGGTCGCGATATCCGCATATCCGCCGGACTTCATGCAGGAGGCCCATTCCGAGAGCGCCTTCTGATATCCGTCGTCATCGGCGAGGATATGCGCGCCGTTCTGCTTGACACTGTTGTAGACCGTCCAGTTGAGCCGAAGATATTCCTTCACGTCCCCGTAGACGGCTTTGAGGGTTTCACCGCGGCAGCCCTTCGACGGCACCATGACCTTGCCGCCGCCGAAGTCGAACTCCACACCGCCCTCGGGCTTGTCGACGTACCCGTCCATGGCCATGCTGTGGGCCCGCTTGACGTCCTCGGGCAGCGCGTCGAAGTCGTCCGGCCCGGCTTGCGACTTCTGGTTGTCCGACCTGCGCGGGTCCGCCCCGTAGCCCACGGTGCGGGCGGTGTCGGCCGACGGCGTGAGGTCCTCGCTGCGCTTCTTGCCGCTGTCGGTGGCGGTGCCGCCCGCCGGGAAGACCTTGAACCCCTTGTCGTTCATGCACTTGCGGATCAGCTTGGTCTCCGCGTCACGCTCCTGGTCCAGCGCCGCGTTGGCGCTGTCGAGCGCCGTCTGCGCCCTGCGGGCCGTCTCCATGTCCTGCGGGGCGTCCTCAGAACAGGCCGAGGCGCCCGCGCCCAGCAGCACCGTCACCGCGATCGCCGTCATACCCCGGGTGCGCTTCTTCAATGTCGTGTCCTCTTGAAGGTGCGGCCGGGCCGCCTCCGCCACGCGGGGGCGGCCCGGCCTTCAGGCGGTGATCAGCAGCTGCTGCCGTCGTTCAGGGTGTTGCTCGCGCCGTCGTCGTTGGCGTCCCAGTAGTAGTTCACGGAACCGCCGGGGACGAGGCAGATCTCCACGCCCCACGACATCCAGCGTCCGCCGTAGGTCTTGGACGACTGACCGCGGCGATTCCACCAGGAGCTGTCGTTCTCGTAGACGGCCGGCATGTCGATGTCCCAGCGCGCGGACTCGTACTTCGTCCGGTACATCGAGTTGCCGGTGCTGTAGTTGCTGTCCTTGTAGATGCAGAAGTTGCCGTCGTAACACGTACGGTCCACGGCCGCTGCGGACGGCGCCGCTGCGATGACGCCGGCCACGGCCGCCATCGCGATGAATCCGGCCGAAATCCTCTTACTCAGCACTCGTGACTCCCCCTCGTCGGGTGGTGACTGAAGCAGTGAGAGGACAGGGCAGCCGAAGCCCTTCCCCCCGGTCGGCTGAGTTCAGGCTAGGCCACGCCCACCGGAAACAAAAGGTCAATTGCCTTTACCAGAGGGGCTGTCGATGTTTGGAATTGATCATTCACCGACCGATATCCGCCGCGCGAATCCGCCATTCCGGCACACCGCCGTCCACCCGGGGAACCGGGGTCGACGCAGGTCAGCCCCACAGCCGCCGGAAGGGGGCGGTGGGGCGTCGACGGAGCCGGACCGCCCGGACGCGCGCGATCCGGATGATCCGTGAACTCGACCTGAAAATAGGCGCGTTCGTGACGTGCGCCACGCCGTGGAGCCCGAACCCCGTGGAGCCGCGGCGCCCGCCTCCGTAAGGGCTGTCCCGCAATCCCCGGCGGGCGCACGACGGCAGCTACGGCACCTCGCCGCGTTGCCGGAACGCCCTGATACGCCCAGTTTGAGGACGCCCCGCCGCCTTGCGATGCACCGCATCCGACGCCGTGCGCCGATCCACCGGGGATTACGGGACAGCCCTTAGGCTGGCCCGATGGAGACGTGCGTACGGCTCGAGCCTTGGTCCGCCGGGGACTTCTGGCTGCTGGAACGGAAGAACGAGCCGACCATGACCCGGTTCCTGGGCGGCCCCGAGCCGGCCGCGAAGCTCGTCGACCGACAGCGGCGCTACGAGGCGCTGAGTGCGCGGGAGCCGGCCGCCGGTCGGATGTTCCGCGTGGTGTGGACGCCCACCGGACAGGAACCCGGACAGGAACCCGGACGGGACCCCGACGGCGGCGGACGCGCCGAGAGCGTCGGATCCGTCGGCTTCTGGGAGCGGGAGTGGCGGGGCGAGCCGGTCTACGAGTCCGGCTGGGGCATCCTGCCCGAGTTCCAGGGCCACGGGTTGGCCGTGGCGGCGCTCACGGAGCTCCTGGCGTACGTCCGCGCCCACGGCTCCCGCGACAGCGTCCACGCCTTCCCCGGCACCGACCACCCGGCGTCCAACGCGGTGTGCCGGCGGGCCGGGTTCGAGTACCTCGGCGACGTCGACTTCGAGTACCCGCCCGGGGTGCCCCACCCGAGCTGCCACTGGCGCTACCGGGTGGAGCGACCGTAGGGCGGGGCGGCGGGGGGCCCGCGCCCTTGCCGGGCGGGTCCGCGCCGCCGCCGGGCGTACCCGAACCGCCGCCGGGCGGGCTCACGCCGTCAGGACGACGCGGCCCCGGACCCCGGGCGTCTCCAGGTGGGCGTGGGCCCGGGCGACCTCCGCGAGCGGGAACGTGTCGGCGACCCGGAGCGTCAGCGCGCCCTCGTCGACCAGGGCCACCAGCCGGGCCAGGTGCGCCCCGTCCGCCGCGACCTCCTGCTCCACGACCCGCACACCGCGCTCCGCGGCCGGGGCGTGGTGGGGGATCAGGCCCACGTAGACCCCGCCGTCGCGTACGGGGGCCAGCGCGGCCTCGCCCAGCACCGCCGCGTCCAGGACCCCGTCCACGGGCCCGGCCGGAGCCGTGCCGCGCGGGACGAACCCGGTCGCGCCCAGGGACCGTACGAACTCCTCGTCCTCGGCGCCCGCCAGCGCCGTCACCACCAGCCCGGCCCGCACGGCGAGCTGGACGGCCAGCCCGCCGACGACGCCCGCGGCTCCGGTGATCAGCACCGAGGAGCCGGGGGCGAGCTCCAGCAGGTCCACGGCGCGGGCGGCGGTGAGGCCGGCCAGCGGAAGCCCGGCCGCGGCCACCGCGTCCACGGTGGTCGGGGCGGACGCGACCGCGGAGGCGTCGAGCACCGCGTACTGCGCGTGGGTGCCCAGCGGCTTCACCGTTCCGTACTGCAGGCCCACGACGCGCTCGCCGACGCGCCGGCCGGTCACGCCCGCGCCGATCTCGTCGATCTCCCCGGACACGTCCCAGCCGAGACCGAGCCGCTGTCCGGCGCCACCGAAGATCCCGGCGCGGACCGCGCCGTCCACCGGGTTGAGCCCGGCGGCGGTGACCTTGACGCGAAGCTGACCGGCCGCGGGGCGAGGCACCGGGACCTCGGCCAGCGCGACCTTCTCCGGACCGCCGAACTCGCTCGCCACGGCCGCCGACATCGTCTGCTCGCTCATCTTCGTCTCTCCCGTTCACCGATTGCGATGCGCACGCTCGTTCGTGCGTTCTCGATGAGCACTAACCTAGGGAGAGGTACTCTCTTTTCGTAAGTACGCACTCGAAGGTGCGTACCCGACCCGGAAGTGGGGCACCCATGGCCACCAGCACCGCCGCGGCCCGCCGCGAGGAAGCCCGTCACGCCTACGACGCCTTCCTCAAGGAATGCCCCACCGGCCAGCTCCTGGCCCGCATCAGCGACAAGTGGGTCGGCCTCATCGTGAGCGCCCTCGGCCAGGCCGAGAACCGCACCCTGCGCTACAGCGACCTCGGCCGCAAGATCCCCGGCGTCAGCCAGAAGATGCTCACCCAGACCCTGCGCTCCCTCGAACGCGACGGCCTCGTCACCCGCACCGTCACCCCCACCGTCCCCGTCCGCGTCGACTACCGGCTCACCGACCTCGGCAGCAGCCTCGGCTGCCTCCTGTCCTCCGTGAAACTCTGGGCCGAAAACCACTTCGACGAGGTCAGCGCCCACCGCGACACCTACGACCGAGCCACCACGACGGCATAATTCGGCCGCACCCACCACCCCCGCGATGGCATGCTGAGCGAGTGAACGGACCCGGCATTCAGCTCACCCTCGCCCCCGAACTACGCCTCTTCGCCCCGCCCGCCCGGCGCACCGAACGCGTACCGACCACCACCGACGGCGCCTCCAGCCTCGGCCACGTCGTCGAATCGGCCGGCGTCCCGCTCACCGAGGTCGGCCGCCTCCTCGTCGACGGCCACGAGGTACCCGTCTCCTACGTCCCCCAGGACGGCCAGAACGTCGAGGTGTTCGGCGTCGAACGACCCCAACAGGTCCCCGGCGCCCCCCTCCGCTTCCTCCTCGACGTCCACCTCGGCACCCTCGCCCGCCGCCTGCGCCTGCTCGGCGTCGACGCCGCCTACGAGAACGAGGACATCGGCGACCCCGCCCTCGCCACCCGCTCCGCCGCCGAGCGGCGCGTCCTGCTCTCCCGCGACCGCGGCCTGCTGCGCCGCCGCGAACTGTTCGCCGGCGCCTACGTCTACAGCGACAACCCCGACGAACAGCTGCGCGACGTACTGGGCCGGTTCGCCCCCACCCTCGCGCCCTGGACCCGCTGCACCGCCTGCAACGGCCCGCTCCACGAGGCCGACAAGGAGAGCGTCGGCGACCGCCTGGAGGACGGCACGCACCGCTCCTACGACGTCTTCGCGCAATGCACCGCATGCGAACGCGTCTACTGGCGCGGCGCCCACCACGCCCGCCTGGAACGCATCGTCGACGAGGCCCTCGTGGAGTTCGGCACCGCCTGACGGGCCCTCTGGGGGACGACCGGGGCGACCGGGGCGACCGGGGCGACCGGGGTGCCCTAGAACGCGTACGTGTCGCCCGTGTCCAACGCCAGCACCACGTGCTCGTTGTTGGCATGGTTGCGGTCGGTCGCACCACCGTTCCACCACGTGTCCACCCGCACCGCCACCTCCGGGGCCGGCTCCCGCAGTTCCAGCAGCAGCGCGACGTGCCGGCCCCACCCGTGCAGCGGCAGCGGACCCGTCTCGCACACCACCTCACGCGAACCCGCCCGCGCACACCCCTCCGCCAGCCGCTGCCGGTCCGCGAGATCGGCCGACAGCCGCACCCGCAGCGTCGCGTTCGGCAGCGCCGCCGGCCCGTCGTTCTCCGGCACCAACCAGATCCGCAGCCGCGCCCCCGACAGGGCCACCCGGCCGTGGTACGCCACATCGGCCTCCGGCCCGTCCGCCACCGACGCCTGGGCCGACCCGGGAACACCCGCGCCGAGCGCCAGCAAACCCGCCACCACCACACCTCGTACGGCACCACGGTGCACCGACACCACCTCCTCGCGCGGAGGCTAGCCACCGACCACCCCCACCGGTCGGACCATCACACGAACGAGGGCGCGCCCGCCCCCATCTGCCCTGCGTACCTTTGAGCCATGCCGATCACCCTCCTGGCCCGCTCCGCCGCCCTCTTCCTCCTCGCCGCACTCCTGGAGATCGGCGGCGCCTGGCTCGTCTGGCAAGGCGTCCGCGCCCACAAGGGCTGGGCCTGGATCGGCGCCGGAGTCATCGCCCTCGGCCTCTACGGATTCGTCGCCACCCTCCAACCCCAAGGCGACTTCGCCCGCGTCCTCGCCGCCTACGGCGGGGTCTTCGTCGCCGGATCCCTCGTCTGGGGCGTCCTCGCCGACGGCTACCGCCCCGACCGCTGGGACATCGCCGGAGCCCTGGTCTGCCTCGCCGGCATGGCCGTGATCATGTACGCCCCGCGCGGCCGCTGAGCCACGCCTATGCTGGCGGGTAATCGCCCGTACGAACGACCGAGGAGCCCGCACATGAGCACGGCCGCCACCCGAACCGCCGTAGTCACCGGCGCGAGCAGCGGCATCGGCGCGGCCACCGCCCGGCAGCTCGCCGCAGCCGGCTACCACGTCGTCCTCACCGCCCGCCGCAAGGACCGCATCGAGGCCCTCGCCGCCGAGCTCACCGAGGCCGGCCACCAGGCCACCGCCTACGCCCTCGACGTCACCGACCGCACCGCCGTCGACGCCTTCGCCGCCTCCCTCGACCGCTGCGACGTACTCGTCAACAACGCCGGCGGCGCCATCGGAGCCGAACCCGTCGCCACCGGCGACCCCGCCGACTGGCGCACCATGTACGAGGTCAACGTCATCGGCACGCTCCACGTCACCCAGGCCCTGCTCCCGGCCCTCACCGCCTCCGGCGACGGCACCGTCGTCGTCCTCTCCTCCACCGCCGGCCACTCCACCTACGAGGGCGGCGCCGGCTACGTCGCCGCCAAGAACGGCGCCCGCGTCCTCGCCGAGACCCTGCGCCTGGAGATCGTCGGCCAGCCGGTCCGCGTCATCGAGATCGCCCCCGGCATGGTCAAGACCGAGGAATTCGCGAAGACCCGCTTCCGCGGCGACGCCGAGAAGGCCGAGAAGGTCTACGCGGGCGTCGCGGAGCCCCTCTCCGCCGACGACGTGGCCGACACCATCACCTGGGCCGTGACCCGCCCCAGCCACGTCAACATCGACCTCCTGGTGGTCCGCCCCCGCGCCCAGGCCTCGAACACCAAGGTCCACCGCGACCTCTGAGACACCCCTGGAACATCCCCGCCGCCCTCAGGCGCGGCATGAGGGCCGCCGACTGCAACCCGGCGGCCCTCGCCGCGTCCAGGGCCCGCTGAAGATCCGCCGCCGGCATCGGCGTGACGTGCAGCAGCACGATGCCCCCGGCCCGGAGCCGCGGCGTGGGCGGGGTCTCGCCCCAGGTGGTGAAATCGCGTGTCCAGGTGATCAGCGCCGTCACCCCGCACGCCTTGGCGGCGAGCCGCACCTCGTCGTCCACCGCCCCGTACGGCGGCCGCAACGACTTCGGCTCCCGCCCGAACGCCGCCCGGAGCCGCTCCCCGGCCCGGCACACCCCCGCGTCTTGCCGACCGCGTCGAGCGTGGACCTCCTCCTCGACGGCGACGAGCGCCGAACTCGACACGGACCATGTGACATTCCGCCATACGTTCGAGTGAACGGCGTTCATTCGGTCCGCAACACCCCGAACCCACACCTACGTTCAGCCACAGCAAGCGGCCCCCGACCGGGATGGCAGTCCCGCCCGAGGACCTCACCCACAAGGAAGAAGGACTTCCTCATGGCTGAACAGGACCCTAGCGCCGTCGTGCGCTTCATGGACCTCACGGACCCGCGGTATGCCTACATGTTCGGCTTCCTCCAGGCCGACGGGCACCTGTCCCAGCAGAGCCGGCAGCGCGGATGCCTCGCCGTCGAGCTCAACGCCCGTGACATCGATCTGCTTCACGCGTTCCAGCGCCTCACGCCGTACAACAGCTCCATCACCGAGCGCAGCCGGGCCACGAACTTCGCCGCGGAGTCCCACACCGCCAAGTGGTCGCTCTACAGCCAGGAAGCACGCACCATCGTCAACGAACTCGGCATTCCGTACGGGCGCAAATCCAAGATCATCGCACCGCCGCGCGTCGACTTCTCCCGACGCGACTACGTCCGGGGCGTGATCGACGCCGACGGTTCAGTCGGGTACACGGGGAAGGGTTTCCCCTTCCTCTCCCTGACGACCGCCAGCACCGCGGTCGGCGCCTACCTCTGCCACTACGCCAAGGAGGTCACCGGAGCGGAGCGCACCATCAAGCGCAATGCGCGCGATGGCGTCTACAACATCCTCTACACCAACGAAGCAGCCGTTGCGCTGGCCTCACATCTCTACTACGAGGGCTGCCTCGCGCTGGAGCGCAAGAAGACCTCCGCAGCATCCCTGAGCACGTGGATCCGCCCCGCGGACATGCCGAGGATGACCCCACGCCGCCGCTGGACTGTCGCAGAGGACCTCAAGCTGCTCGAAATCGGTGACGCCGCCACTGCGGCGGTCGAACCGAGCCGCACCGAATCCGGCTGCAGGCAGCGCCTCACACGCCTCCGCACGGGCTGCGGCCCCTGGCCCAGGGACTGACCCGCCCAACACCGGAAAGCCCGGAACCCCACGGGGTTCCGGGCTTTCCGGTGTTTCGCCACACGTTCTCAGCCCTTGACGCAGACCAGCGCCTTGAGCTTGGCCACGACCTGCACCAGGTCCGTCTGCTGGTCGATGACCTGCTCGATGGACTTGTACGCGCCCGGGATCTCGTCCACCACGCCCGAGTCCTTGCGGCACTCCACGCCCTTGGTCTGCTCTGCCAGGTCGCGTACGGAGAACTTCCTCTTCGCAGCCGTCCTGCTCATCTTCCGGCCCGCACCGTGCGAGGCCGAGTTGAAGGACTTCTCGTTGCCGAGGCCCTTCACGATGTACGAGCCGGTGCCCATGGAGCCCGGGATGATCCCGTAGTCACCGCTGCCGGCACGGATCGCGCCCTTGCGGGTGACCAGCAGGTCCATGCCGTCGTACCGCTCCTCCGCCACGTAGTTGTGGTGGCAGCTGATCTCGCGGTCGAAGGACACCTTCGCCTTCCGGAACTCCTTGCGGATGACTTCCTTGAACAGGCTCATCATCGCGGCGCGGTTGTACTTGGCGTACTCCTGGGCCCAGAAGAGGTCGTTGCGGTACGCCTCCATCTCCGGAGTCGCCGCCAGGAACACCGCCAGATCACGGTCGACCAGGCCCTGGTTGTGCGCAAGGCCGCGGGCCACGTTGATGTGGAAGTCCGCCAGCTCGTTACCGATGTTCCGCGATCCGGAGTGCAGCATGAGCCAAACCGCCCCGGACATGTCAGTTGAAACTTCAACAAAATGATTGCCGGAGCCAAGCGTTCCGGTTTGCCGCATGGCGCGGTCCCGCCGGAACTTCACCTCGTCCGCCAGGTGGTCGAACCGGCTCCAGAGGTCGTCGTACCCCTCCACCGAGAACCCGTACAGCCGCGACGGGTCCACCGGCTCGCGATGCATCCCCGCCCCCACCGGGATCGCCCGCTCGATCTTCGAGCGCAGACCCGACAGGTCCCCCGGCAGGTCGTTCGCCGTCAGGGACGTCTTCACCGCCGACATGCCGCAGCCGATGTCCACGCCCACCGCCGCCGGGCAGACCGCGTCCTTCATGGCGATCACCGAGCCGACGGTGGCGCCCTTGCCGTAGTGGACGTCCGGCATGACGGCCAGGCCCTTGATCCAGGGGAGGGTGGCGACGTTGTGCAGCTGCTGCATCGCGCCGTCCTCGACCGACGCCGGGTCGGTCCACATCCGGATCGGGACCTTCGCCCCAGGCACCTCTACATACGACACAAGGAATCAATCCCCCGAAAACCACAGAAAAGTCAGAATGCGCAAAAGCCTCGCTCTTGATCCCAAATGCGACAGGAGACCGGCGCCGGCACCAGCGTGTGCGATAGACATTGTGTCCAGCCGCACCCAAGTCGCGGCAACGTATTTTCCTGACCGTCGGGGGCCCGCCGGTCGAAGGGAGCCAGTGGACGTGCAGCGCAAGGCGGTTCGGCGGCGAGTCCTGCCAGGCATCGCGATGCTCACCGCGCTCGCGGCCGGGGCGGCCGGTCTGACCGGGTGCACCAGCGGGAGCGGCGGCGGAAGCACCAGCGACTCGAAGGCCGGTGGCAGCTCCGCCCCGCCCGCCCAACCGGGGAAGTACCGCAGCCTGCCCTCGCCCTGCAAGGCCGGCATCGACAGCAAGAAGCTCAAGGGCATGCTCCCGGCCGGGGACAGTCTCACTCCCGAGCAGCGCGACCAGATGTACGCCGGTGTCGCGGACGTCTCGTACGACGGCGACCGGCACGTCGGGTGCCGCTGGACCGGGCAGAGTCCCGAGGAGACGCGGCTGCTGTCGGTCGGCTTCGAGCGCGTGGTCTCGTACGACCGGACCACGAGCAGCGACGACGACAAGGCCAAGCAGGTCTACGTACGCCGGCTGACCGACGCGAAGCTGCCGTTCCCCGGCCCGACCGGGAGTCCCTCCCCGGCGGATCCCACCCCGGCCGCGCCGACCCCGGCCGCGCCGAGCCCGAGCGTGCCCGCGGTCCCTGGGGCGCCGGCGTCCCCGGCCGCGAGTCCGTCGGCGCCTGTCGAGCTCGGGTCCCGGGTCCTGGAGGACCTCGGCAGCGACGCCTTCCTGGAGGACAAACTCAGCCCCGCCGGGGCCAGTGCCGCGCAGTCCCGCACCGTGCGCATTGTGTTCCGTACCTCGAACGTCATCGTCACCATCGAGTACAGCGTGCAGCCCGCGCTGCCCGGAACGGTGCCGCCGAGCACCGAAACCCAGGACAGGGCAAGGCAGTTGGCGCAGGCCATGGCCGAGCGTCTGAGCGAGTGAGCGGTGGGCGCCGTGGTCTCGCGTGACGGCGCGCACAGCAGGCGGGTACTCGATCGGGCTACCGTTGCCCGGGTCCCGCGTCCGAAGAACAACCGACCAACGTACTGAAGGAACCATGCACCGATCAGCCTCGCGCCTCACCCGCGTTCTCGCCTGCGCAGCCGTCCCGGTGATCCTCACCGTCGCCGGGTGTTCGTCCGACTCGGGCAAGGAGTCGGGCTCGAACGGCGAGAAGAAGTCCGGTTCGTCCTCGTCGGCCAAGCCGAACCCGAAGACCTCCAAGACCCTGGAGAAGCCGGCGTTCGCCGCGCTCCCGGACCCGTGCAAGGCGCTCGGGACGCCGACGATAGACACGCTCGTCCCGGAGGCGAAGGACAAGGCCGGGACGGCGCCCAAGTCGAACGATCTGGCCACGCGTGCCAGCTGCTCCTGGAACGGTCTGGACGAGGACGGTCTGAAGGGGTCGCAGTACCGCTGGCTGTCGCTGTCCTTCTTCCGCTACGACTCCCAGGCGACGCTGGGCGACGCCAGCAAGCGTGCGGAGGAGCAGTACAACAAGGAGGTCGAGGCGGCGAAGACCGCCGAGGGCGCGAAGGACCCGCAGGCGGCGGCCGTCGGCGAGGTCGGTGACCAGGGGACGTCGGTCATCTACGCGGTGAAGAAGGACGGCAACGACCACTACAACACGACGGTCGTGGCACGTACCCAGAACGTGGTGGTCACGCTCGACTACAACGGTGCGGGGCTGGAGGGTGCGGCGGCGCCGGACCACGCGAAGCTGCTGCAGGACGCGATCGCGGCCGCGAAGGAGGCTGTGACCTCGGTGGGTGCGGCGAACAAGGCGCCGGCGGAGCAGTCGCAGTCGCCGCAGCCCCAGTAGGAACGGTCGCGGGGCGGGGCCGCCTTGGGCGTTGACATCGGGTCACCCGTACGCTGTGCCTGCTGCAGCTCGGTAAAGGCGCGGTAAGTGCAGTGCCCGGTACGCAGCTGCGGCAGTCTGCGCTCGGTATGTGCTCGACAAGGGGAGGGGATCGCGGGTGGCCGCGATGCAACTGACTCGTACGCACCGGATACTCATCGGCGTGGTGGTCGCGGGAGCCGTGGTCATCGCGGGGATCGGTTTCGCGGGCTCGTACTCCGCGGTGCGTGCCCTCGCCCTGCAGAAGGGGTTCGGCAGCTTCTCGCTGGTGTTCCCGATAGGTATCGACGCGGGCATCTGTGTGTTGCTCGCGCTGGACCTGTTGCTGACGTGGCTCCGGATCCCCTTCCCCTTGCTGCGTCAGACGGCGTGGCTGTTGACGGCGGCCACGATCGCGTTCAACGGTGCGGCTTCCTGGCCGGATCCGCTGGGTGTCGGGATGCACGCGGTGATCCCGATGCTGTTCGTGGTGACGGTGGAGGCCGCCCGGCATGCCGTGGGTCGGATCGCGGACATCACCGCGGACCGGCACATGGAGGGCGTGCGGATCACGCGGTGGCTGTTGTCGCCGATACCGACCTTCAAGCTGTGGCGCCGGATGAAGCTGTGGGAGCTGCGCTCCTACGAGCAGGCGGTCGGTATGGAGCAGGATCGGCTGATCTACCAGGCGCGGCTGCAGGCGCGGTACGGGCGTTCGTGGCGGCGGAAGGCTCCGGTGGAGGCGTTGATGCCGCTGAAGCTGGCCAAGATCGGCGTGCCGCTCGCGGAGACGACGGCGGAGGCGTTGGCGGCGACGGGCATCGAGCCGGCGGTGCTGCCGCCGGTGGACCCGCAGGGTCAGCAGCAGCTCCGGCAGGCTCCGGCGCCGGCGGCCGGCGTGCTCGGTCCTGGGCAGCAGGCGCAGCTCGCGCAGCAGGCCGCCGCGCAGGGGCAGCAGATGCCGCAGGGGCAGCCGCCGCAGCAGGGCCAGCAGGGCCAGCAGCCGAACGCGGCCGGTGTTCCGGGTGCGGTCCAGCACGTTCCGCCGGCTTTCGCGGTGGACCCGACGGCCATGCCGGCGGCCCACAACAGCGCGTGGTTCGCCGCTCCGCTGGCGCCGCAGGCGGCGTACGAGGGCGGTTACAACCCGCAGTACGTGGAGGGGCTGGAGCCGACTCCGGTCCTGCCTCCGATGGGCCCGGATGAGGAGCGGCCCGCGCAGCAGGAGGTGCCGATCCCGGCTCAGCGTCAGGAGGAGGCCTCGGAGGAGGGTCCCGAGACGCCGGACGAGGCCGAGTTCGCGGAGGTCGCGTACAAGGTGTTCTGTTCGTTGTCCGACGAGAAGCAGGACTATCCGTCGGCGGAGGCGCTCGACATACACCTGTCGGACGGTTACGGCGTGACGCACCCGCGCAGCGGTTCGTTGCTGCGCCGGATGATCCCGGCGTTCAAGCTGCGGTACAACAAGGACCGCGAGGCCGAGCACATCGCCTGACGGACACGGCCGCTGGGATCCGAAGCACATGTGAAGGGCCCGCACCCCCCGGGGGGGTGCGGGCCCTTCACATGTGCTTCGGATCCCAGCGGGGTCAGAAGGTGAGCAGCTTGCGCACGCGGTCGGCGCCCACGGCGAGCAGCAGGGTGGGCAGGCGCGGCCCGGTCTCGCGGGTCACGAGGAGTCGGTAGAGCAGCGCGAAGAAGGTGCGCTGCGCGACCTTGAGTTCCGGGGTGGGCTTGGCGTCGGGTTCGAGGCCGGCCATGACCTTGGGGACGCCGTAGACGAGGGTGGTGAGCCCGTCCAGGGACCAGTGCGAGTCGAGTCCGTCGAGGAGCAGCCGCAGCGATTCGCGGCCCTCGTCGTCCAGGGACGAGAGCAGTTCGGTGTCGGCGTCCTCGCGTACGAGGGTCCGCTGGTCGGCCGGGACCTGGGTGGTGATCCAGTTCTCGGCGCGGTCGAGACGCGGCCGTACCTCGTCGAGGGAGGTGAGGGGCTGGGTCGGGTCGAGGTCGGTCAGGATGCGCAGGGTCTGCTCGTCGTGGCCGGCGGTGATGTCGGCGACGGAGGCGAGGGTCCGGTACGGGAGCGGGCGCGGGGTGCGCGGGAGCTCGGCGGCGGCGGTGCGCACGGCGCGGGTGTGGGCGGCGGCGTCGGCGGGCAGGACGGTGCCGTCGGCGACCTTGGCCTCCAGCTTGTCCCACTCGTCGTAGAGCCGCTGGATCTCCTGGTCGAAGGCGATCTTGAAGGACTGGTTGGGGCGGCGGCGGGCGTAGAGCCAGCGCAGCAGCTGGGGTTCCATGATCTTCAGCGCGTCGGCCGGGGTGGGGACCCCGCCCTTGCTGGAGGACATCTTGGCCATGCCGCTGATGCCGACGAACGCGTACATCGGTCCGATGGGCTGCTCGCCGCCGAAGATGTGCACGATCTGGCCGCCGACCTGGAAGGACGAGCCGGGCGAGGAGTGGTCGACGCCGGAGGGCTCGAAGATCACGCCTTCGTAGGCCCAGCGCATGGGCCAGTCGACCTTCCAGACGAGCTTGCCGCGGTTGAACTCGCTGAGCTTGACCGTCTCGGTGAACTCGTCCTCGGTGCAGACGTAGGTCATCTCGGTGGTCTCGTCGTCGTACGAGGTGACCTTGGTGAAGTCCTTGCCGCACTGCCCGCAGTACGGCTTGTACGGGAAGTACCCGCCTTCGCCGGTGCTGCCGTCGTCCTCGGCGGCCGCGCCGGAGCCTTCCGCGGCTTCCAGTTCGGCTTCGTCGACCTGCTTCTGCTGGGGCTTCTTGCCGCCCGGCTTCTGCTTGGTGCGGTACTGGTCGAGGACGGCGTCGATGTCGCCGCGGTGCTTCATCGCGAACAGGACCTGCTCGCGGTAGACGCCCGTCGTGTACTGCTCGGTCTGGCTGATCGGGTCGTAGTCGACACCCATCTCGGCCATGGCCTCGACGAAGGCGGCCTTGAAGTGCTCGGCCCAGTTCGGGTACGCGGATCCGGCCGGCGCGGGCACGGAGGTCAGCGGCTTGCCGATGTGCTGGGCCCAGGACTCGTCGATGCCGGGCACGCCGGCGGGCACCTTGCGGTACCGGTCGTAGTCGTCCCAGGAGATGAGGTGGCGGACCTCGATGCCCCGGCGGCGGATCTCGTCCGCGACCAGGTGCGGGGTCATGACCTCGCGGAGGTTGCCCAGGTGGATGGGGCCGGAGGGGGAGAGTCCGGACGCGACGACGACAGGTTTGCCGGGTGCTCGGCGCTCCGCCTCGGCGATGACCTCGTCCGCGAAACGGGAGACCCAGTCGGTCTCGGTGCTGCTCTGAGCCACGACACGTCCTTCTATCTCGAATGCTGGCTTCAGCCATTCTCCCAGACGGAAGGGGCCGCTTCGGGGTTGCCTGCCGGCCCGTGCCGGTCTGTCATTCGGTGCCGAGCGGGATTCGACCGAGGCGTCGCACGGCGGCGAGGATCTGCGGCTGCGTGGCGTCGAGGGCTTGGGGCATCAGGACGAGCGGGCTGCCGTGCCGGCGGTTGTACGTCGCGGCGCGGCGTTCGGGCCGGCTGAAGGGTGCCGCGCTGGGCACCACGGGCAGCTCGACCCCGGGCCGGGGTATCAGCGCCACGGCGCCTTTGGTGGTGCGGGCCTCGCTCAGGTCCCGCCACGGGACGGTGGGTCCGTCGCCGACGGCGACCCCGTGCGGGTCCAGCCGCACGAGCACCCCCAGTGCCCGCTGCCGTGCCTGCACGATCAGCAGGAAAGGGAGGGCGACGGCCATGACGGCGCAGGTGACGGCGGCGAGCAGGAAGCGGATGCCGGTGGGCGCGTCGGGTGCCGTGAAGAGGTTCGCGGCGACGGGGAGCCCCAGCAGCAGCGAGACGAACAGCAGCCGGCCGGAGCCGGCCGCGCGGAGTTCCAGCGGTCCGACGTCGGGGAGAGCCGCTGCTCCGGGCAGGGTGATCCGGTCCATGGCGTCACCGTAGCGGCGGGGAAATCCTGGAATCCGGCCGGTCCCTCCGTGGGATACTCGGCTCTTGTCGGAACAACCAAGTGCACCTACCGGCACAACCTCACAGGAACGGCAGCTCATGGCCTCGGTCCCTTCCCTCGCTTCTTCCGTCAATCAGCGCGTCGCGGACGCCCTTGCCTCCGCCCTGCCGGAGGCCGGTGGCGCGGACCCGCTGCTGCGACGAAGCGACCGGGCCGACTTCCAGGCCAACGGCATCCTGGCGCTCGCGAAGAAGGCGAAGGCCAACCCGCGTGAGCTGGCGGCGACCGTGGTCGAGGGCATCCCGACGGGTGACCTGATCCAGGAGATCGAGGTCTCGGGCCCCGGCTTCCTCAACATCACCATCACCGACCGGGCGATCGTCGAGACGCTGGCCGCGCGGGCCGGCGACGACCGCCTCGGTGTGCCGCTCGCGGCGAACCCGGGCACCACGGTGATCGACTACGCGCAGCCGAACGTGGCCAAGGAGATGCACGTCGGTCATCTGCGGTCCGCGGTGATCGGCGCGGCGATGGTGGAGATCCTGGAGTTCACGGGCGAGAAGGTGGTCCGTCGCCACCACATCGGCGACTGGGGCACCCAGTTCGGCATGCTCATCCAGTTCCTGCTGGAGCACCCGCACGAGCTGGACCACAAGTCGGAGGAGGAGGTCTCCGGCGAGGAGGCCATGTCCAACCTGAACCGGCTCTACAAGGCCTCGCGCGCGCTCTTCGACTCGGACGAGGAGTTCAAGACGCGGGCGCGGGCGCGGGTGGTGGACCTCCAGGCGGGCGACGCGGAGACGCTGGCGATGTGGCAGCGGTTCGTGGACGAGTCGAAGATCTACTTCTACTCGGTCTTCGACAAGCTGGACATGGACATCCAGGACCCCGACGTGGTCGGCGAGTCCGGCTACAACGACATGCTGGTGGAGACCTGCAAGCTGCTGGAGGAGTCGGGCGTCGCCGTCCGTTCCAACGGTGCGCTGTGTGTCTTCTTCGACGACGTGAAGGGTCCGGACGGCAATCCGACCCCGTTGATCGTGCAGAAGTCGGACGGTGGCTTCGGTTACGCGGCGACCGACCTGTCGGCGATCCGTGACCGGGTGGGGAACCTGGGCGCGACCGAGTTGATCTATGTGGTCGACGCGCGGCAGTCCCTGCACTTCAAGATGGTCTTCGAGACGGCGCGTCGGGCGGGCTGGCTGAACGACGAGGTCAAGGCCGTTCAGCTGGCGTTCGGCACGGTGCTCGGCAAGGACGGCAAGCCGTTCAAGACCCGTGAGGGTGAGACGGTCCGGCTGGTGGACCTGCTGGACGAGGCGGTGGACCGCGCGACGGCGGTGGTGCGGGAGAAGGCCGCGAAGGTGGGCCTGACCGAGGCGGAGATCGTCGAGAACGGCCAGTACGTGGGTATCGGCGCGGTGAAGTACGCCGACCTGTCGACTTCGGCGGCGCGTGACTACAAGTTCGACCTGGACCAGATGGTCGCGCTGAACGGCGACACCTCGGTGTACCTGCAGTACGCGTACGCCCGGATCAAGTCGATCCTGCGCAACGCGGGCGACCGCAAGCCGGTCGCGCACCCGGAGCTGGAGCTGGCTCCGGCCGAGCGGGCGCTGGGTCTGCACCTGGACCAGTTCGGCGAGCTGATCGGCGAGGCGGCCGCGGAGCACGCCCCGCACAAGCTGGCGGCGTACCTGTACCAGCTGGCGTCGCTGTACACGACGTTCTACGACCAGTGCCCGGTGGTGAAGCCGGAGCCGGAGCTGGTGGTGGGCGAGAACCGCCTCTTCCTGTGCGACCTGACGGCCCGCACGCTGACGAAGGGCATGTCGCTCCTCGGTATCCGCACGCCCGAGAAGCTCTGACCTCGGTCTCGCGCAAACCCGCTCAACCCGCGCCACATGTGTACGGCCCCGGCAGCTGCTGCTGGGGTCGTACGCATTTCGTGACCTCCGAGACCTCCGCAGCCCCTTCACCCCCATTAATCTGAGCATGTTCAAAACTCAGTGGGGGAAACATATGAAGAGCATGAAGCGTCTGGCCGCCGTGGCCGCGGTGGCCGTCGCCGGTCCGACCATCCTGACCGCGACGCCCGCGATGGCCGCCGACCAGCCGGCCGTCATCGTCCCGGACGTGGCGCCGAAGGACGACGCCGCCGACGCGGGTACGCCGACCCCGGCCGTGCCGGACGTCCAGACCCCGGCCCCGGCCCCGGTCCCCGCGCCCGCCGTTCCCGCGCCCGCCGTTCCCGCGCCCGCCGTCCCGGACGTCCAGGCGCCCGCGCCGCAGCCGGCGCCCGTCGCCGACAAGGCGGCGAAGGACGCCAAGAGCGACGAGGACGCGCAGGACGCGGAGTCGGACGGGATCCTCATGGGTCCCGACGTCTCGGTGGCGGGCATCCCGAAGAACGGTTTCAAGGCCGACGGCAGCTGGACCCCGCTGCAGGTGACGGTCGACAACGGCGGCCACGTCGCCGTTCCGAACTACACGCCCACCCTCACCGTCGACGGGTACGGCGGCACGTTCAAGCCCTCCCAGGTCAAGGTCGAGTGGAAGACCGCCGGCGGAACCTGGCAGTCCGCCAAGCTGACCCAGGGCGAGGCGTTCGGCAGCAGCCTCCAGTACGGCTTCGGGACCGAGCCGAACCTCGCCAAGGCCACCTCCTACACGGTCGACGTGCGGATCGCGTTCGCCGCGGGCACCACGGTGATGCCCTTCGATCTGGTCTCGGCCGGCTACAGCCGCGTCGGGAACCACGTCAATCACTCGCCCTCCGCCTGGTACAACGCCAAGATCGCCGGTGCGGTCGACGACCGCGAGAACCCGTTCGTCGAGGGCCCGGCGCTGACGGTGAACGGCGTGCCGGAGACCATCAAGGCCGGCGGTGACTGGACGAACCTCTCCGTCCGCGTGGACAACGCCGGGAAGGAAGCCCTGAAGGGCTTCAACGTCGGGCTGGTCGTGGCCCGTCCCGACTGGGTCAAGATGAAGCCCTCCCAGATCAAGGTCGAGGTCCTGAGCAAGGACAAGAACGGCAAGGCCGGCTGGCACGAGGCCGAGGTCTGGTCCGAGGAGGAGAGCGTCTTCTTCGGCATCGATCTCGCGGGCGGCCCGGTCGCGGCCGGCCAGAGCTTCGACGTCCAGTTCCGGATCCGCTTCGCCGCCGACGCGCCGCTCGGCGCCGTCGGCATCTTCTCCTGGGGCACGTCCCAGGTCAGCCCGGACACCCCGACGCCGTGGGCGGACTCGCGTTCCAGAGCCCGCCTGACGACCATCGTCGCCGCCTCCACGAACACGGGCGGGAACGGCAACCAGCCGAACCCGAACGGTGGCGCCAAGCCGATCACCGACACGTCCGGCAACACGGGCACCGGTAACACGGGCACCACCGGCAGCACCGGCGGCGAGCTCGCCGCCACCGGCAGCGACCCGGCCACCACCTGGGCCCTCGGTGGCGCCGGCGTGGCCCTGGCCATGGGCGCCGCCCTGGTCGCGGGCACCGGTCGCCGCCGCCGCACCACCGCCTGAGGCACGACGCGCGTTCACCCGTACGGCCCGACCCGGGCCGTACGGGGCCACGCGGCCCCGTGGACACGGGTGGCGGAGGGACCGTACATATTTCGCAATCCTGTAGCCCTCTGCAAGCTCCCCCGGCCTCACTAACCTTGGCGCCTCCCAAGGGGTTTGGGGTGGCTCCGGACATGTCCGGAGCCCGGGGAGGTAAAGAGCATGCAGTTCAAGCGCATGGCCGTCGTGGCAGCAGCCGCGGTGGCCGGCCAAACACTCCTGATGGCCGCACCCGCGATGGCCGAGGAGCAACCGGCGGTGACCGCGCCGGACGTGGCACCCACGGACACCGCCGGGCCGACAGGCGAGGCGCAGGCCCCGGCGAAGGCGAAGAAGAGCCGGGGTCAGACGCCGGAGAAGGCCGAGGAGAAACCCGCGGGGCAGGCCGCGGGGAAGGACGCGGCGAAGCCGGAGCAGAAGGCCGGGGGGCAGGCCGAGGAGAAGGCGGGGCCGAAGGCCGGGGACACCGGCGCGCAGCAGCCCTCCGTACAGCCGGCCGTACAGGCCGTGGCGGCGCCGGCCGCGCCTGCCGCGCCCGAGGCACAGGAACAGGCACCGGCCCAGACACCGGCGCAGGCGCCTGCGGAGGCCGCTGCGCCCGAGGCCCTCGAAGCCGGTGAGGACACCGGGTCCGACCGGATCCTGATGGGACCCGAGGTCACGGTCCAGGGCATCCCGGCGGCCGGCTTCAAGGCCGACGGCAGCTGGACCCCGCTCACCGTGACCGTCGACAACTCGGGCCACGTCGCCGTCGACGAATACACCCCGGTGCTGGGCGTCTCGCAGGCCGCCGGACAGTTCGGGCCGGCCCACGTCAGCGTCGAGTACCGCACCTCGGGCGGGCCGTGGACGGCCGCCGCACCGGGCGCGAGCGCGGCCCCCACGCTGGGCTACGCCCTCGGCAGCGCCGCCGCGGTCCCCGCCGGCCAGATCCGGACCATCGACGTACGGATCAGCTTCGCCGCGGACACCCCCGTCGTGCCGTTCGACCTGACGGCGGACGGCACGGGTCGGGTCGGGACCTCCATGGGCAGCTCCCCCACGTCCTCGTACGCGACCAGGATCACGGGCGCGCCCGGCGGCGACGAGGAGCCCGTGCACGTCGACGGGCCCGCGCTGACGGTGAGCGGGGTCCCGGAATCGGTACGGGCGGGCGGCGACTGGACGGAACTCTCCGTCCGCGTGGACAACGCCGGGAAGGGCGAACTGGCCGCGTTCGACCTGGGCCTCGTGCTGGCCCGGCCCGACTTCGTCTCCATGCAGGTCTCGCAGATCACGGTCGAGGTCCTGCGGCCCGGCGCGGACGGACAGGCTGCGGCCTGGCAGTCCGTAGAGATCACCTCGGACGAGGACGGCTACTTCTTCGCGGGCGGCCTCGTACGCGGCCCGATCGGCGCGGGCGCGGCCTTCGACGTCCCGGTCCGCGTCCGCTTCGCCGCCGACGCCCCGACCGGCTCGGTCTCCTTCTTCGCCTGGGGCACGTCCCAGATCGACGCGGAGACACCCCCACCGTGGGCGGGCTCCCGCTCACCCCGCCGCCTGACCACCCTCCTGGAACCGGCCCCGGCCCCGGGCGGCGAGACGCCTGGTGGGGGAACCCCCGGCGGCGGGACCCCGGGCGGGGACACCCCCGGTGGAGAGACGCCCGGCGGCGGGACCCCGGGCGGAGGCACCCCAGGCGGGGAAACTCCAGGCGGCGGGACCCCCGGCGGCGAGACGCCTGGTGGGGGAACCCCCGGCGGCGGGACCCCGGGCGGGGAAACTCCAGGCGGCGGGACCCCCGGCGGCGAGACCCCAGGTGGCGGGACCCCGGGCGGAGGCACCCCAGGCGGGGAAACTCCAGGCGGCGGGACCCCCGGCGGCGAGACGCCTGGTGGGGGAACCCCCGGCGGCGAAGCCCCGGGCGGGGACACCCCCGGTGGAGAGACGCCCGGCGGCGGGACCCCGGGCGGAGGCACCCCAGGCGGGGAAACTCCAGGCGGCGAAGCCCCGGGCGGGGGCACCCCCGGCGGGGAAACCCCCAGCGGCGAAACTCCCGGCAGCGGCACCCCCGGTGGCCAGACGCCCGGCGGCAACACCCCGCCCGGCACACCGGGCGGCAACGGGCCGGTGCCGAACGGCGGCACCAGCACCACCCCGATCAACAGCGGGAGCAACACCGGCACCACCGCCACCCCCAGCGGGAGCGCACTGGCCGCCACCGGTGCCGACCCGGCCACCAGTTGGGCCCTGAACGGCGCGGGGGTAACCCTCGCCCTCGGCGCCGCCCTGGTCGCCGGCACGGGTCGCCGCCGCCGCACCAACTGACGCCACCCCAACCGGTTTCACCCGTACGGCCCGGTTCGGGCCGTACGGGCCGGGTAGGGGTCGGCCCGTCCTTCCCCCCACGCACCATCGGAGGCCTCCGTGCCCGACATGAACGGCCCCTACAAGCCCGGCACTCCCTGCTGGATCGACCTGATGGTCCCCGACCAGCAGGCCGCCCTCGACTTCTACTGCGACCTGTTCGGCTGGCAGGGCGAGGTCGGCCCGGCCGAACAGGGCGGCTACTCCGTCTGCACCCTCAAGGGCCGGCCCGTCGCCGGCATCATGAAGGCGAGCAACCCGGACGGCACCGTCCCCGACCCGATGCCGCCGACCGTGTGGACCACGTACCTGTCCACCGACGCCATCGACCCCACCCTCAAGGCCGTCACCGACGCCCACGGCACGGTCATGATGGGCCCGATGGACGTCATGGACCTCGGTCGGATGGCCGTCGTCGCCGACCCGACCGGCGCCGTGTTCGGCCTCTGGCAGCCGGGCTCCTTCGACGGCGCCGGCATCGTCAACGAGCACGGCGCCCTCATCTGGAACGAGCTCAGCACCAGCGACGTCCCCGCGGCCGCCGCGTTCTACTCCGCCATCCTGCCGATCACCACGGCCGCCTCCCACATGCCCGGCGCCGAGGGGTACACGGAGTTCAAGGCCTCCGGTCGCGTGGTGGGCGGAATGATGAACCTGGACAAGACGCCGCCCGGCACTCCGCCGAACTGGCTGCCGTACTTCCAGGTCGACAACGTGGACGAGATCCAGGCCGCCGCCGTGCGGGCCGGGGCCACCGTCCTCGCCCCCGCCTTCGACATGGTGGCGGGCCGCATGGCCGTCCTGACCGACCCGCAGGGCGGCCCCTTCGCGGTCATCACGTCGACGGTCACGGAGCAGCCCGCCTGATGTGACCCGGCCCACAGGAATGTTCCTCCTGTGGGCCTCCTCCTTCTCGGTGACGGTTCGTCCATCTCGGAGGGGGCTCACATGAGGAACAAGCGCGCGGGGACGGCTGTGGCCGCACTGCTGGCGGCCGACGGACTGATCCACCTGTACTGGGCCACCGGCGCGACCTGGCCCGCGCCCGACGAACGGAGCCTGTCCCTGGCCGTCCTCGGCCTGGACACCTCCTTCGGGCCGGGCGCGGTGCTTCCCCTGGCGGCCGTCCTGCTGACGGGCGCCACCGCCGTACTCGCCCACACCCGAGGCCGCGGCGGCCGGGCGACCCGGGCCGTCACCGGTGCGGTAGCGGCCGGCCTGGCCGTACGGGGCCTCGCGGGCCTGGGTTGGGCGGCCGGGCTCCTCGACAGCCCGCCGGACAGTGCCTTCTACGTGCTCAACCTGGCGCTCTACACCCCGGTCTGCCTCGCGGCGGCCTGGGCGGCGGCCCAGGTGGCCGCGCGGCGGAACTCGCACCAGACGACCTTCCCGGGCGTCCGGGCCAGCGCCCCCCAGTCGTCGGAGAGCGCGGCGACGAGCGTGAGCCCCTGACCGTGGGGCCGCTCGGTGATCCGGGAGAACCCGGGCCCGCTGTCGTGCACCTCGACGCGGACGGTCGCGTCCTCGCAGCCGTACATCCGCAGCAGATAGCCGCGGCCCGGCGGGACGCCGTACCGCAGGGCGTTGGTGGCGAGCTCGCTCACGCAGAGCAACACGTCGTCGAGGCGGTCGGCCGCTCCCCACGCCCGCAAGGTGTCACGTGTGAACTGCCGCGCAGCTGCGACGGTTCGGGGTGAGCGCAGGTAGGAACGTTCGCGGACGAGCGCCGCCTGGATAGTTGGATTCACCGGACGATCGTCGCGTTCCGTGACTAGCGTGTGGCTGAGCGCCGACCCGTACTCCTTGATGAGTACGGGTCCGCACGGGGTATTCCGCTTGCGTGGGTGGGGAGTTCGCTGTCATGCCACCGAGGAAACGAGTACGGCCGAACGCGACGACCATGAAGATGGTCGGCGCGATGGTGGCCGCCGCCCGCACCGCCAAGAACCTGACCCAGCGGCAGCTCGGCGAGCTGGTCCGGCTGGACGCGGAGACCATCGCGTCCATCGAGCAGGGGCGGCGGGCCCTGATGCCGAACGTCGCAGAGCTGATGGACCTGCACCTCGGACTTCCGGGGCTGCTGACCGTGGCGGCACTGGAGCTTCCCGACATCGACACGACGCCGCCATGGGCTGAGGAATACCTATCCCTTGAATTCAAAGCCGTCAGCTTGTCCTGGTACGAAGGCCAGCGTGTACCCGGGCTGCTACAAACGGAGCGCTACGCCCGAGCACTCTTCAAGTGCCGCGTCCCTGCTCACCCTGAGCAAACCATCGAGGATCTGACCGCCCGCCGCATGGTGCGGCAGGGGATCTTGCACCGCAAGACACCACCGACCCTCAGCTTCGTCATCTGGGAGCCCGCCGTCCGACACCGCATTGGCGGCCGAGACGTACACGAGGAACTGCTACGACACTTGCTCGCCTGTACGGAACTTCCGGACGTTTCCATCCAGGTGATGCCACTGGACCAGCCCGCCCACGCAGCCCTCGACGGCCCCTTCATCCTCCTGGAAACCCCCACCCACCAGCACCTCGGATACTCGGAGAGTCAACGTGGCAGCAGGCTCATCTCAGACCTGGACGAGGTCAGCATCATGGCTCGCCGATATGCGATGCTGCGGACTCAGGCCCTCAACACCGTCCAGACACAGGGCCTGTTGGACCGCCTGCTAGGAGAGTTATGAGCACCGAACTGAAGTGGTTCAAGTCCAGTTACAGCGGCGGCGACGGCGACGCGTGCGTCGAGGTGGCCCCCGGCCCGGCCCTGGTCCACGTCCGGGACTCGAAGGTCCAGCACGGCCCCGTCCTGGCGGTCGCGCCGGCGAGCTGGGCGGCGTTGACCGGCTGGCTGGCTCGGTAGCCCACCTCATCCAGATCCGCGAATGACAGGTGTCGTTTGATGTACCCGACAGAGCCGGCGGAAGCCCGCATCGATGACGCGCACAACCTCCTCGTCGCGCCGTCGGCATTGCACGGCAGCGACCTGATCAGGGACTTCTTCGGGTCCACGATCACACCGGAGGACCTCGCCTCCGGCTCGCCCGACCTCATGGGCAGGACCGTCTACCTGTGCGGCGACGTGTCCGGGATCAGCGACCACCAACTGAAGTCGGCGGAAAGGGTGTTCGTCGTCCGGGAGCTGTCGCACGGCTACGACGAGGCCGTCGAGGCACCCCGGACCCTGGTCGATGTCGGCCGGGTTCCCGTCCGGGTGCACGGCGCCGGCGTGTATTACCGCCGCTTCTTCGATCTCGACGCCGATCACTTCGGGCGGATCCGTGCGGAGCACGCGTTCCAGTCCCTGACGGAGTCCACCAAGCCCGGAACCGCCCATCGCAGCGGCATCTATCTGACGCCCGTCGAGCAGAGCGGTGACGAGCTGCATTTCCGCCTGCTCCGGTGCTCCACGAATCTTTCGGGGCCGACCGAAGGATTTCGCGCGACCGACACCCTCATCGTCGATGCTCTGAACCGCGAGGCCGCCACCGTCTTCCGGGACCAGGCGCCGCTGAATCATGTCCTCGCGCAGATCTACCACAACACCGGTGCCACGGCCGAGCGTAAGCAGTCCAAGGCCAAGATTGCGGCCCATGCCGACAAGACCAAGGACATGCCTCTCAATGGCGTCATGGCCTTCTGCACCTTCTACGAGGGGCTGGAAAAGCTGCGGCCCCTGGCCGATGACGCCTTCGACCACGGCGTGAAGCGTGCCAGCGGGCTGACCCGACTCCGTTTCCGCCTCAAGGAACCGATGGCGGAAGCGGAACAGGGCGGGGTCGCGCTCCCCCCGCAGTTCGAGCTGACGCTCTACCCCGGCTCCGTCTTCTTCATGCCGCTGTCCACCAACCGCCTGTACACGCACGAGATCCGGCCCTCTACGTTGGGCGCCGAGGTGCTCCCGACCCGCCTCGGGTACGTGGTGCGTTGTTCGAGCGCCGAGGCCGTTCACAAGGGCGGTCGGACGTTCCTCAAGGCGGGCGGGGACCTGGTGACGTTGGGCCCGCCCACACCGGAGGGCATGGACGAGCTGCGCAGGCTGTACGCCGAGGAGAACAGGACTTCGTCCTTCATCGACTACGGCGGGAAATTCCTCTTCAGCATGAACACGGGAGACTACGTTGCCCCCCGCGCCTAGGATCTCGGACGAGATCCTCTCGTACGCGTTCCCGGCCGATCAGGATCTCTTCGCGGAGCTGTCCTCGTCGGCTCGTCTGGAAGGCGTGGGAAAGGGCCGGCAAGGTGCCGTCCTCACCAGGGTCGACGGGGCGCAGGGGGTGCCTCTCGTGCGCACCACCACGCGGTACGGCAGCCCGGCGCAGCGATTCCGTGCGGTGCACGAGCGGCTGGCGCAGCGGATTCAGGAGCACATGGCGATCCCGGTCGGCTTCAACAACGCGCTGATCGAGAGCTACACGAATGCGTACCGGACGATGGGCGGTCATTCCGACCATGCCCTGGATCTGGCCGACGGGTCCTTCATCGCCGTTCTCTCCTGTTACCGGAATCCGGAAGGCCCGCCGCGGAAGCTGATGTTCGCGTCGAAGACGGCCGGTGAGAGCGACACGTTCGAGGTCCCTCTCACCCACAACGGTGTCGTCGCGTTCTCCGTCGCGTCGAATCGGCGGTTCACGCACAGGATCGTGTTGGACGCGCCCGTGCCGATGCCGGACAACGCATGGTTGGGCGTGACGTTCCGGACGTCGAAGACCCTCGTCCGGTTTCGCGACGGACAGGCGTACCTCCCTGAGGGCGCGCGCCTGAGCTCGGCCGACGACGATCAGCGGCGCGAGTTCTACCGACTGCGGCGCCGCGAGAACGAAGAGGTGGACTTCGTCTACCCGCCGCTGACGTACACCGTCAGCGAGAGTGATCTACTGCCGCCGCTCTGACGCCAGGGGGGCCAGCCCGTCCAGGATGCGGTCCAGGCCGAAGCGGAATTGGAAGTCCGGCTCTCCGGAGCCGCTGAACGCGTCCGAGGCCAGCAGTCGCGTGACCGCGGGGTGGCTGTCGGGTCCGGTCATGAGCCGCAGGGTGCGGATGTATCGGCCGAGGGCCTGGTCCGGGGCGACCCCGGACTTGATGATGGCGTCCATCATGTCGGCGGCCATCGTGGCCTCGTTCCGTACGAGTCCCCCGATCAGGATGATCGTCGAGAGCTTCTCGCTCTCCGCCAGGTCGGTGCCGGCCATGGACGCGAGGCCGCGGTCCATCCAGGCCAGCTGGTTGGGGGAAACGGGCGCGGCGGTGATCGGGATGCGCAGGATCCAGGAGTTGGCCATCAGGACGGCCCGCTGCGCGTACGCCCAGTTCGTGAGCAGCTCGCGCCAGCTCCACCCCTGCGCCTCGGGCGGGAGCGCCGGTGGGGCGCCGACGCCCGCGTCCGCCATGAGGACGTAGAGCTCCTCCTTGGCGGCGACGTAGCGGTAGAGGGACATCGTGGAGACGCCGAGTTCCTTGGCCACGCGGCCCATGGAGACGGCGTCCACCCCTTCGGCGGCGGCGAGCGCCACCGCCGCGTCCACGATCTTCGGCAGGGTGAGCGTGGGGCGCGGCCCCTTGGCGGGGCGTTCGCGTAGACCCCAGGCCATCTCCAGGCTCGTCGGGAGCCCTGTGCCGCTGTCCTCGTCCGCCATGACCGCCCACTCCTCGATTGACCCCCATCCTAGTTCTGTGTATTACTTACACAGAAGAGCGTAAGGCATACGCAGAAGATGGGAAGGGAGCACCATTCCCCATGACCACGCACGCCTCCGGCCCCCTCGGCATCCACGCCACAGGCCTGACCAAGTCCTACGGTGACCTCCGCGTCCTGGACGGCATCGACCTCGCCGTCCCGCGCGGCAGCGTCCTCGCCCTCCTCGGCCCCAACGGCGCGGGCAAGACCACCACCGTGCGGATCCTGGCCACCCTGACCGCCGCCGACGCCGGCAACGTTCGGATCGCCGGGCGCGACACCGTCACCGAGCGCTCCCGGGTCCGCGAACTCATCTCCCTCACCGGCCAGTTCGCCGCCGTGGACGAGTTGCAGACCGGCACCGAGACCCTGCGCATGATGGGTCGGCTGGCCGGGCTCTCCCCGCGCGCCGCCCGGACCCGCGCCGACGAGCTGCTCGCCCGGTTCGGGCTCACCGAGGCCGCCGGACGCACCGCGAAGACGTACTCGGGCGGCATGCGCCGGCGCCTCGACCTCGCCGCGAGCCTGGTCTCCCGGCCGGAGGTGATCTTCCTCGACGAGCCGACCACCGGGCTCGACCCGCGCAGCCGCCAGGACCTGTGGGAACTCGTACGGGAACTGCGCGCCGACGGCACCACCGTCCTGCTCACCACCCAGTACCTGGAGGAAGCCGACCGACTCGCCGACCGCGTCGCCGTCCTCTCCGGTGGCCGCATCGCCGCCGAGGGCACCCCGGCCGAGCTGAAGTCCCGCGTCGCCGGGCACCGGTTGGACCTCACCCTCACCAGCCCCGCCGCCTACGAGGCCCTCGCCCCGCGCGCCGTCCACCTCGCCCCCGACGAGCTCACCCTCGGCCTGCCGACCGACGGCACCGCCGCCCACGTGCGGACACTGCTCGACGAACTCGACCCGGACCGCACCGACATCGACCGCTTCACCTTGCGCAGCGCCACCCTCGACGACGTCTTTCTCGCCCTGACGGGAGCCGACCGATGACCACTGTGCCCGTGCACGCCCTCGCCCTGGCCGGCCGCAGCCTGCGCATCAGCAGCCGCCGGCCGGACGCGCTGATCGCCGCCCTGATGCTGCCCGTCATGCTGATGCTCATCTTCGTCTACTTCTTCGGTGGGGCCATCGACACCGGGACGGCGTACGTGACGTACGTGGTGCCCGGCGCCATGCTCCTCTGCGCGGGCTTCGGCGCGGCCTCCACCGCCGTCAGCGTCGCCGAGGACATGACGAACGGCGTGATCGACCGCTTCCGTTCCCTCGACATCGGCGGCATCCCGGTCCTCGCCGGTCACGTGGCGGCCTCGGTGGTGCGCAACCTGATCTCCACCACCCTGGTCCTCGCCGTCGCCCTCGCCATCGGCTTCCGGCCCCAGGCCGGACCGGCCGCCTTCCTCGCCGCGGCCGGCCTGCTGCTGACGTACATCACGGCCATCTCGTGGCTGGCCGCCGCGCTGGGCCTGCTCGCCAAGTCCCCCGAGGCGGCCGGCGGCTTCACCTTCCTGATGATGTTCCTGCCGTACCCGTCCAGCGCCTTCGTCCCCATCGACACCATGCCCGGCTGGCTGCACGGCTTCGCCGACCACCAGCCGCTGACCCCGGTCATCGAATCCCTGCGCGCGCTGCTCCTGGCACAGCCCGCCGGAAACGCCCCTTGGACGGCCCTGAGCTGGTGCGCGGGCATCACGGCCGTGGCCATGACCCTGGCGGCGGTCCTGTTCCGCGGCAGGACCCGCTGACGGGCCCCGGTCGGAGCCCCTCAGCGGGCCTGTGAACCTGCCACTCAGTGATTGAGCGGGTAGGAATGACGGCCCGTGGCCTCATCGATCTCGGCGTGGGCCTTCTGCAGCATCTGCGACGCGAGATCCATGAGCGCACGAGCGCCCGCGATCTCTTCCCCGACCCTCAACTGCTCCGGGTCGGAGGGATGACGCAAGGCATAGCCCCGCGCCTTGATCTCGGAGCCGTCCCCGAGCCTGACCAGGGCCGCCGCACTGGTGCGGTGGCCCTCCTCGGTGAATTCGAGCTCCACATGCCACCCGACGAGCGTGGCCATGGTGCATCACCTCCAGGGGGTCACCCTTCCCTCCAGGGTGCGCCCGGGGAGAGACGAACGCGAGCGGTGGACCCGGGGGCGGTGGGCACGGACCGCCGTTCCCCGAGCTCAACAGTCGAAGGCCCCGAACAGCCCGACGTCGCCTTCCCCGCCTTCGGGTTCGGCCTGCTGGTGGCTCTGGCCGTGCCGGTCGCCGCGTGGGCGTTGCCTTGGCGGTGGCGGTAGGCCGCCGCCAGGGTGTGGTTCGCCGTCGTCGCTCCGGTCGCCGTCCTCCTCGACTTCGTCGTCTTCGACGGCCTCGCCGCCCGGCCGTGGAACAGACCGTCAGCGGGTCTCGCGCAGCCAGCCGGCGACCTCGGTCGCCCAGTACGTGAGGATCGTGTCGGCGCCCGCCCGCTTGATGCCCAGCAGGGTCTCCAGGATGGCGCGGTCGCGCTCGATCCAGCCCTTCTCCGCCGCCGCCTCGATCATCGCGAACTCGCCGCTGATCTGGTACGCCGCCACCGGGACGTCCACCGCCTGCGCCACCCGGTAGAGGATGTCGAGGTAGGGACCGGCCGGCTTGACCATCACCATGTCCGCGCCCTCCTCCAGGTCGAGGGCGAGTTCCCGCAGGGACTCCCGGGCGTTCGCCGGGTCCTGCTGGTAGGTCTTGCGGTCGCCCTGCAGCGAGGAGGCGACGGCCTCGCGGAAGGGACCGTAGAAGGCGGAGGTGTACTTCGCCGTGTACGCGAGGATCGAGACGTCCTCGTGCCCGGTCTCGTCCAGCGCGTCACGGATGACGCCGACCTGCCCGTCCATCATCCCGCTCGGCCCGACCACGTGGACGCCCGCGTCCGCCTGGACCTGCGCCATCTCGGCGTAACGCTCCAGCGTCGCGTCGTTGTCGACGTTCCCGTGCTCGTCCAGCACGCCGCAGTGGCCGTGGTCGGTGTACTCGTCCAGGCACAGGTCCGACATGATCACCAGGTCGTCCCCGACCTCGGCCTTCACATCACGGATCGCGACCTGCAGGATCCCGTCCGGCTCGGTGCCCGCCGTGCCCAGCGCGTCCTTGTTCTCGTCGGCCGGGACACCGAACAGCATGATCCCCGCGACCCCCGCCCGGGCCGCCTCCACGGCGGCCTTCCGCAGCGTGTCCCGGGTGTGCTGCACGACGCCCGGCATCGCGGAGATCGCCAGGGGCTCGCTGATGCCCTCCCGTACGAACGCCGGGAGGATCAGGTCCGAGGGGTGCAGCCGGTTCTCCGCGACCATCCGCCGCATCGCCGGGGTGGTGCGCAGCCGGCGGGGCCGTGAACCGGGGAAGGATCCGTACGCGCTCATCTTCAGTCGCCTCTTCGAGCATCGACAGCAGTCCGGACAAGGGTAGAGCCCGGGCCCCCCGCTCCCGGGCTCCACCCGTCCCCGGCCGTCCCCCGGCCCCGACCTACGGTCGGTGCGAGAGCTCCACCGACAGGTACGGGGCCAGCGCCCGCAGGAAGTCCGGCGCGTCGAACATCGCGGCGGCCGAGGCCACACCCGTCGTCCTGGCCCGCCCGGACAGGAGCCGCTCGACGGCCTCGACCGCCAGCGGCGCCGTGACCGCGTAGATGTCCTGGCCCCGGGCCGTGGCCCGGCGCTCGATCCCGCCCGACCGCACCAGGACGTCGACGACGAAGGTCTGGTCCGAGCGGCCGAGGTCGTCGACGGCCTCCGGCGCCGGCGTGTCCGGCCCGGCGAGATCCCGCGCGGCCTCCGCGGCCATGTACGTACGCACCTCGGGCACGTCGACATGGCTGGGCACGGTGACGACGTCGGCCATCGTGAACTCCGCGATCACCGTCCGCCGGCCCAGCGGCGCGGGGAAGTCCCACTCCTGCTCCGCCAGTTGGTCGTCGTGGTAGCGCAGGGCGCCGTCCGTGAACCGCACCCGGCGCCCCGCGCGTCGCTCGTGGGACACCGTGCCCGCCTCCCGGGTGCCGGCCGTGGGCCGCCAGCTGCTCAGCCCGTACGCGACGTGCACCTCGTCCGCCGCCTCCCATCCGCCGGTGGCCGCGCCGACCAACAGGTCGCCGAGGCCGCCGTAGAAGGCCATGGCCGGCACCACGGGCACCTCCGCCTTACGGGCCGCTTCCGCGCGGTCGGCGAACATGGCCGCGTTCGCCTCGATCTCCGCCGCGACGTCCACGTACGGGATCCCCGCGCGCAGGGCCGCCTCGACGACCGGGCCGCCCGTCACCGCGAACGGTCCGGCGGCGTTGATCACGGCCGCCGCTCCGGCGAGGGCCCGGTCCAGGGAGGCCGGGTCGTCGACGGCGGCCGGGCGGACGAGCACGTCCGCCCCGCCCTCGGCGGCCAGTGCCTCCAGCCGGGCCTCGTCGCGGCCGGAGACGACGGTGGCGATTCCGCGCCTGCGCAGCTCGGCGACGATGAAGCGACCGGTGTGCCCGGTCGCCCCGTAGACCACCACCGCGCCCGTCGTACCCGCGTCCGTCGTGTCCGTCATGTCCGCCGTACCCACCGTGCTCATCGCTGTCCCCGTTCGCGTCGTTCGCGTCGTATCCGCCGTCTCGATGAACCCAGTCTCGGGGCGCCCCGCACCCGACCGTGATGGTCCGGAACGACATCACCCGTACACTTTCGGACATGCCTACCGTCGCCCTGGCGGCCGCCGGCCGCATGCTGCACTTCGAGCTGGCGGTGGCCTACGAGATCTTCGGCAATCCCCCGCTCGACGCCCCGCACGGCTGGTACGACGTCCTGCTGTGCGGCCCCGGCCCGGTGCGTGTCGGCCCGTTCACCGTCGAGCCCGACCACGGCCTGGAGCGCCTGGTCCGGGCCGACACCGTGATCGTGCCCGCGTGCGCCGACGTCGACGAACCCCCACCGCCCGAGCTGGTCGAGGCGGTGCGCGCGGCCCACGCGGCCGGTGCCCGGGTCGCCTCCCTGTGCACCGGGGCCTTCGTGCTCGGCGCCGCGGGCCTGCTGGACGGGCGGCGGGCCACCACCCACTGGGCGCACGCCGCCGAGCTGAGCGCACGCCATCCGCGGGCCGAGGTCGACGCGGACGTCCTCTACACGGACAACGGCAGCGTGCTCACGGCCGCGGGCAAGGCCGCCGCCGTGGACCTGTGCCTGCACCTGATCCACCTCGACCACGGCGCCGCCGTCGCCAACGCCATCGCCCGTCGCCTCGTCATGGCCCCGCACCGGACCGGCGGTCAGGCCCAGTTCGTGACCACCCCGGTCCAGGCCACGGGCGGCGACCACCAGCTCACCGACCTGCTCGCCTGGGCCCAGCAGCGCCTCGACCGGCCGCTGACCGTCACCGACATGGCGCGCAGGGCCAGTACGAGCCCCCGCCATCTGGGACGACGCTTCCGGGCGGTCACCGGCCAGACCCCGCTGCAATGGCTGCTGACCCAGCGGGTCCGCCGCGCCCAAGAGCTGCTGGAGGCCACCGACGAGACGATCGAGGCCGTCGCCGTGGCCACCGGCATGGGGACCGCCACCACCCTGCGCCGCCAGTTCAAACGGGTGGTCGGCGTCCCGCCCGACACCTACCGCCGCACGTTCCGCACCGCGAACCCCGCCTGACGGCCGACCTCCGGACCGGTGTCCGCCGGCCGGGTCCGCGTCCGGAACCCCCGGCCCGGCGACGGCCCGCACCTCACCCCCGCCGCCCGGCGGGATCGTTGCGGAACCTCCACCGCCACAGGCCGTCCGCCCGGGGGTCGCCCTCGTACTCCGGGCGCAGCGGACCCACCTTCTCGTACGCCTCCGGCGTACGGGGGTGGTCCCGGCAGGCCAGCGCGAAGGCGGCGCTGAGTCGTTCGTCCTGTCCGTCGGCGTCCAGGAGCTCCAGCAGCGCCTCGGTGACGGCCGGCGAGCGGTCGCGTCCTGACCTGACGGAGTACGCGGCCCGTTCCCGCACCTGCGGGTTCTCGTCCCGGAGCAGGGCGATCAGTACCTCGCGGTCCTCCACCGCGTCGCAGTCCAGCACCTCCGCCGCCCGCTGCCGCACTTCGCCGTCCGGGTCCCGGGCGAGGCCGCGCACCACCCGTGCCGTCGCCGGGGCCTCCGGCGGGTGGAGCATCCACGGCACCCGGCGGCGCACCCGGGGGTCCGGGTGGTCGGCGTATCGCAGGCCGAGCGCCCGCGCCTGCGGGAGGCACCTGTCGGTCAGCAGGCGGAGCAGCATCGCCAGCACCCCGGGATCCGGCTCCACCGCGGCCCAGCCGGGGAGCAGCTCGGCGAGCCGCTCCGCGTACCGGCGATGGTGCGGGACCTCGTGCGGGAACATGTCGACCATCAGCGTGGCCAGGTTCAGGAAGTCGGCGGCGAACGCCCGGTGGGCGGGGGCGGGGTGCCGGTGGAACTCCATCACCGCACGCCAGGTCTCGGCACTCTGCCGCGACAGGAGGTTCCCGCGGGCCGCAGCCCGGTCGACGTGCTCCTCGTCCTCGTCCAGGGCCCCGTACGCGTCGGCCTGCCGCACGGCCCGGGTGACGAGTTCCCCGACCGGCGGCAGGATCCGGAGATCCTCCTCCAGGAAGGTGAGGATCGCGCCGTGCCCGTCCCGTACGGTCCGCCCGCCGAGGGTGATCTCCCGGATCCGACCGGACTCCCCGTCCCGCACGATCTCGCTCCGTGCCGGTCCGTGGGCCCCCGTCAGCCGCCGCAGCTCCGCCTCCGCACCGACTTCGTACCACCGCCGGGCGGCGGCGAGCGGCCTCTCGCCGTCCCTCAGCGGCGCGGGACCGCGTACCGCCACCCACACCGCCGAGGAGCCGGCGTCGACGGCCCTCAGCAGCGGGGTCGTCCCGTCCGGGAGCGGCCGGTCCGGGTCCGCTCCGGCCGCCACCAACATCTCGACGCTCTCCACGGCATAGGCCGCGACCGCCGCGCACAGCACCGGCAGCCCGTCCTCGCCCACCGCGTCCGGGTCCGCGCCCTCCGCCAGCAGGGCCCGTACCGTCTCCGCCTCACCCGCCGCCACCGCGTCCACCAGCCGGGCGTCCAGCTCCGTCATCCGTCCCCCCTCGTCCCGCGTCCCGCGTCCCGGCGGTGATCTTCGCCGGGCCGCGGGCGACCGACAACCGGATTCCGCCCGGGCCGGACACGGGAAGGGGCCCGGGTGCGATCGCACCCGGGCCCCTTCCCGGTGTCCTGCGGCGGGCAGGGCCCGCCTAAGCCGCTCACGTCGTGCGACGCCGTCGCGCCCCCGGCCGTCGCTCGCTCGGCCGGAACACCGTCTCGCCGGCCTCCTTGGCCGCCTCGCGGCGCGCCGCACCGTACTCGGCGAGGGCCTCCGCCAGCTTCGACACCGACGGCTCCGGGGACAGTACGTCCACGCGCAGCCCGTGCTCCTCCGCCGTCTTGGCCGTCGCCGGCCCGATACAGGCGATGACGGTCACGTTGTGCGGCTTGCCGGCGATCCCGACCAGGTTGCGGACGGTCGACGAGGAAGTGAAGAGAACGGCGTCGAAGCCGCCGCCCTTGATCGCCTCGCGCGTGTCCGCCGGGGGCGGAGACGCGCGCACCGTCCGGTAGGCGGTGACGTCGTCGACCTCCCACCCGAGTTCGATCAGCCCGGCGACCAGCGTCTCGGTCGCGATGTCGGCCCGCGGCAGGAACACGCGGTCGATCGGGTCGAAGACCGGGTCGTACGGCGGCCAGTCCTCCAGCAGTCCGGCGGCGGACTGCTCACCGCTGGGCACCAGGTCCGGCTTCACGCCGAACTCCACGAGCGCGGCGGCGGTCTGCTCTCCCACCGCGGCGACCTTGATGCCCGCGAAGGCGCGCGCGTCGAGCCCGTACTCCTCGAACTTCTCGCGGACGGCCTTCACGGCGTTGACCGAGGTGAAGGCGATCCACTCGTAGCGGCCCGTCACCAGGCCCTTGACCGCGCGCTCCATCTGCTGCGGGGTGCGCGGCGGCTCCACGGCGATGGTCGGCACCTCGTGGGGCACCGCGCCGTAGGAACGCAGCTGGTCGGAGAGCGAGGCGGCCTGCTCCTTGGTGCGCGGTACGAGGACCCGCCAGCCGAACAGCGGCTTCGACTCGAACCAGGACAGGTCCTCGCGCCGCGCGGCGGCGCTGTGCTCACCGACCACGGCTATGACGGGCCGGGCGCCCTCGGGCGAGGGGAGCACCTTGCCCTGCTTGAACACCTGGGCGATGGTGCCGAGCGTCGCGCACCAGGTCCGCTGCCGCGTGGTGGTGCCGGCGACGGTCACGGTGAGCGGGGTGTCGGGCTTGCGCCCGGCGCTCACCAGCTCGGCGGCGGCCGCCGAGACGGTCTCCAGGGTCGCGGACACGACGAGGATGCCGTCGCTGGCGCCGACCTCGCTCCAGCAGCGCGCCGAGGCGGTCCGCGCGTCGACGAACCGCACGTCCGCGCCCTGCTTGTCGCGCAGCGGGACACCGGCGTACGCGGGTACGCCCACCGCGGTCGCGACACCGGGCACCACCTCGAAGGGGATACCGGCGGTAGCGCAGACGAGCATCTCCTCGGCGGCGTTGCCGTCGAGACCGGGGTCGCCCGTGACGGCACGCACGACCCGCCTGCCGGAGCGTGCGGCCTCCATGACAAGATTGGCCGCGTCCCGGATCACCGGGACCCCGGCGGCTGCTGACACTTCATCAGCGATCGTCAGCTGCGGCGTGTCGACATTCGCCCGCGCATGAGTCCGTACGACCTCGAGCACCTCGGGCTCCGCGATCAGTACGTCCGCGGCCGCGAGCGCCTCGACGGCGCGCAGCGTCAGCAGGCCCGGGTCGCCCGGGCCGGCACCGAGGAAGGTGACGCGTCCGTGGGCGGCGACGGCCGGATAGGCGGAGGTGGTCGGAATTGAGGGGTTCAAAGCGATCGCTCCCCCATCAGACCGGCCGCGCCCTTGGCCAGCATCTCGTCCGCGAGTTCGCGGCCGAGCGCCATGGCCTCGTCGTACGACTGGGGCACGGGACCGGTGGTGGACAGCTGCACCAGCGTGGTGCCGTCGAGGGTTCCGACGACGCCGCGCAGGCGCATTTCATTGACAATCTCCCCGTCCGCCGACAGGTCGGCGAACGCGCCCACGGGTGCGCTGCAGCCGGCCTCCAGGGCGGCGAGCAGGGAACGCTCGGCGGTCACGGCGGCCCGGGTGTGCGGGTCGTCGAGTTCTGCGAGCGCGGCGACGAGGTCCGTGTCGGACGCGAGGCACTCCACGGCGAGGGCGCCCTGGCCGGGAGCCGGCAGGACGCTGTCGACGGACAGCAGGTCGGTGGCTTCGCCGCCGCGCCCGATCCGGTTGAGACCGGCGGCCGCCAGGACGACGGCGTCGAGCTCTCCGTCGTGGACGAAGCCGATCCGGGTGTCGACGTTGCCGCGGATGGGCACCGTCTCGATCCGCTTGCCGAGGGAGAGCGCCAGGTGGTTGAGCTGGGCGGTGCGCCGCGGCGAACCGGTACCGATCCGGGCACCGTCGGGCAGCTGCTCGAAGGTCAGACCGTCCCGGGCGACGAGCGCGTCCCGCGGGTCCTCGCGGCGCGGCATGGCCGCGATCACCAGGTCGTCGGGCTGCGCGGTCGGCAGGTCCTTCAGCGAGTGCACGGCGAAGTCGACCTCGCCGCGCTGCAGCGCGTCGCGCAGGGCGGTGACGAACACGCCCGTCCCGCCGATCTGCGAGAGGTGCTCGCGCGAGACGTCGCCGTAGGTCGTGATCTCCACGAGCTCGACGGCGCGGCCGGTGACGGCCCGTACCGCGTCGGCGACGTGCCCCGACTGGGACATGGCCAGCTTGCTCCGCCGCGTACCGAGCCGCAGCGGCTGGTCGGGACGTGTGTTCATGATGCCCGTCCTGGGTCGTCGTCGTTCATCGGATCGGCCGCGTCCGCCCGGCTGACGGAAGCAACCGTCTGAGGGTCGAGGTCGAAGAGTTCGCGCAGCGCCTCCGCGTACCCGGCGCCGCCGGGCTCGCTCGCGAGCTGCTTGACGCGCACGGTCGGCGCGTGGAGGAGCTTGTCCACGACGCGACGCACGGTCTGGGTGACCTCGGCACGCTGCCGTTCGTCGAGGTCGGGCACGCGTCCGTCGAGCCGCGCCACTTCCATGGCCACGACCTCGGCCGCCATGGCGCGCAGGGCGACGACGGTGGGCGTGATGTGCGCGGCCCGCTGCGCCGCCCCGAAGGCCGCCACTTCCTGGGCGACTATCCCGCGTACGGCGTCGACGTCGGCTGCCATCGGGGCGTCGGCGGACGCCTCCGCGAGCGACTCGATGTCCACGAGCCGGACGCCCGGGATCCGGTGCACTGCCGCGTCGATGTCCCTGGGCATGGCCAGGTCGAGCAGCGCGAGCCGGACGGTGGTCGCGAGGGGCTGCGTACGGGTGCTCCTGCGGGGCTGCCGTTGTGCGGCGGCCTCGCCCTGGTCGGCCCAGGTCCCGTGCAGTTCGAGGGAGTTGGCGTCGACCCCGGTGAGCGCGGCGCGCCCGTCGGGTCCGACGGGACACCCGTCGCCCTCCACGGGAGCGCTGATGGTCCGCGCGGCTCCGGCGTCGGCGAGGCGCCTCCCGCCTTCGGCAGCGGCCACGAGACGGGCGACTACGTCGGCCGATTCCAGCCCCGCCGGCGATTGAGGCGCGGGGTCCGGGGCGGAGCCCCGATCTGCCGGCCCCGCCGGCGTTCGAGGCGCGGGGTCCGGGACGGAGCCCCAGGACACGGCGTCGAGCACGTCGTCGGCGGTCAGCACGAGCCCCGTCGCACCGGTGCAGGAGACGACCACGTCGACTCGTGTCAGCTCATCCGCGACACGCGCCATCGGCACGGCCGCGGCCGAGACCCCGGTGCCCGAGGCAACCAGAATCTCCGCCAGGCGCTCCGCCCGCTCCGCGGTCCGGTTGGCCACGACGATCTCGGCGACACCGACGCGCGCCAGCGTCGCGGCGGCCAGCGAGGACATCGACCCGGCGCCGATGACCAGCGCCCGCTTGCCGGCGGCCCACTCGACCACCGGTGTGCCCACGGCGAGCTGTTCCAGCCCGAAGGTCACCAGGGACTGGCCGGCCCGGTCGATCCCGGTCTCGGAGTGCGCCCGCTTGCCGACCCGCAGCGCCTGCTGGAACAGGTCGTTGATCAGCCGGCCGGCGGTGTGGAGTTCCTGCCCCAGCGCGAGCGCGTCCTTGATCTGGCCGAGGATCTGCCCCTCGCCGACGACCATCGAGTCCAGGCCGCACGCCACCGAGAACAGGTGGTGCACCGCCCGGTCCTCGTAGTGCACGTACAGATAGGGGGTGAGCTCCTCCAGCGCGACGCCGCTGTGCTGCGCGAGCAGCGTGGACAGCTCGGCGACGCCGGCGTGGAACTTGTCCACGTCCGCGTACAGCTCGATCCGGTTGCAGGTGGCCAGCACGGTCGCCTCGGTCGCCGGTTCGGCGGCGAGGGTGTCGTGCAGCAGCTTCACCTTGGCATCGGCGGACAGCGAGGCCCGCTCCAGGACGCTGACGGGTGCGCTGCGGTGGCTCAGCCCTACGACGAGCAGACTCATGCCGGCATCACCGCCGGCACGTCGCCCTCGGGCCCGCCCTTGCGCTGTTCGGCGGCGGTCCGCCCGGCCGGCGGCACCACGGCCGCGGCGGGTGCGGCGCCGCCCACGGAGGGGCTGCCGGCGGCAGCGGCGGCCGCTTCCTCACCGGCCTTGCGCTGCTCGTGGAAGGCGAGGATCTGGAGCTCGATGGAGAGGTCGACCTTGCGCACGTCCACGCCCTCGGGCACGGACAGCACGGTGGGCGCGAAGTTCAGGATGGAGGTGACACCGGCCGCGATCAGCCGCTCGCTGACCTGCTGGGCCGCGCCCGCGGGGGTCGCGATCACGCCGATCGAGACGCCGTTCTCCGAGATGATCTTCTCCAGATCATCGGTGTGCTGCACGGCCATGCCGGCGACCGGCTTGCCGGCCATCGCCGGGTCGGCGTCGATGAGGGCCGCGACCCGGAAGCCGCGCGCGGAGAAACCGCCGTAGTTGGCGAGGGCGGCGCCGAGGTTACCGATGCCGACGATGACGACCGGCCAGTCCTGGGTCAGGCCGAGCTCGCGGGAGATCTGGTAGACGAGGTACTCGACGTCGTAGCCGACGCCGCGGGTCCCGTAGGAGCCGAGGTACGAGAAGTCCTTGCGCAGCTTCGCGGAGTTGACTCCGGCGGCGGCCGCGAGCTCCTCGGAGGACACCGTGGGCACCGATCGCTCGGAGAGCGCGGTGAGGGCGCGCAAGTACAGCGGAAGCCGGGCGACAGTGGCCTCGGGAATACCTCGGCTGCGGGTCGCCGGTCGGTGAGTTCGGCCAGTTGCCACGATGCTCCTGCGGGATGAGCGGGGCTGCAGGCGGCCACTTGTCCCAGGACCGCCCCGTCGACAGCAGGCTATGCCTTTGTGAACGCGTGCACAAAGATTGTGTCCGGTTTGTCCGACCAAAGTGACCGGGGTCACGCGCTTCCGGCACGTAAAGCCGGAACCATCGGCACGTCGAACCCGTTCAAATCCCAAAGGGGGCAAAACCGTGCACACTCCTCACAGATACGCCCCCGAGACCCCATAAATCGCCCATGATGGTAACCGGGAGAGGGTCAGGCCCCCAACGCCCGCCGGAGCCGGTCGGGGTTCACCCTCCAGAAGGTGTGCTGCTCGCCGTCCACGAGCACGACCGGAATCTGCTCCCAGTGCAACCGGTAGAGCTCCTCGTCCTGCGAGATGTCCTTCTTCTCCCATTGCGCACCCGTCTCGGCACACACCTTCGCGACCACCTCCTCCGCCTCGTCGCACAGGTGGCACCCCGGCTTCCCGATGAGCGTCACGGTCCGCTCGCCGGGCTGCTTCTTTTCCTTACGGCGCAACAAAGGGCTCATGCCACCCATTCTCCCGCGCCCTCGCGTAACAGCGTCGCCTCGAAGAGTTCACGCCTCCGCATCCCATCGGTTCGGGAACTCCCGAACACAGTGGCTATGCTCGCGTCATGGCCGCTCTCGGATGGCTCCCCCCTCGTCGGCGCTCCGCCACCGCACGCAGCGTGCTGGCGGGCGAGGCCTCGGCCGAGGCCGCCCGCAAGTCCGCCCTGGCCGAGGCCCCACCGCTCACCGAACCCGAAACGGAACCGGCAGCCCTCGCCGAAGAGGGCTCGGACCGGGCTCCGGAAGAACCCGTCTTCCCGGTCGCCGGCGACGACCTCGCCGCCGCCTTCTTCGACCTCGACAACACCGTCATGCAGGGCGCCGCGATCTTCCACTTCGGCCGCGGCCTCTACAAGCGCGAGTTCTTCCGCCGCCGCGAGCTGGCCCGCTTCGCCTGGCAGCAGGCCTGGTTCCGGCTCGCCGGGGTCGAGGACCCCGAGCACATGCAGGACGCCCGCGACAGCGCCCTGTCCATCGTCAAGGGCCACAAGGTCTCCGAGCTGATGTCGATCGGCGAGGAGATCTACGACGAGTACATGGCCGAACGGATCTGGCCGGGCACCCGCGCCCTGGCCCAGGCCCACCTCGACGCCGGCCAGAAGGTGTGGCTGGTCACGGCCGCCCCCGTGGAGACGGCCACCATCATCGCCCGCCGCCTCGGCCTGACCGGCGCCCTGGGCACCGTCGCCGAGTCCGTCGACGGGATCTACACCGGCCGCCTGGTCGGCGAGCCGCTGCACGGCCCCGCGAAGGCCGAGGCGGTCCGCGCCCTGGCCGCCGCCGAGGGGCTCGACCTCGAACGCTGCGCCGCGTACAGCGATTCGCACAACGACATCCCGATGCTGTCGCTGGTCGGACATCCGTACGCGATCAATCCCGATACAAAACTGCGCAAGCATGCCCGCACCAACGACTGGCGGCTGCGCGACTATCGGACCGGCCGCAAGGCCGTGAAGGTCGGCGTCCCGGCGGCCGCCGGCGTCGGCGCGATCGCGGGCGGCGCGGCCGCGGCCATCGCCCTGCACCGCCGCCGCAAGTAGCAACACCAGGCCCGGGGCCCCACGCGCCCCGGGCCCGCCTCGACCACGGCTCCGACCCGGTCATTCGCTCACCTCTACCCGCGCCCCCGGCGCGGCACTCGGGCATGCCCGAGTCGGTCGCGGGACCCCATGGAAGCGTCCATTCCGCGTATCCAAGTGATCAAGAATCGATCACCAACTGCGACTGAATATGCCCTCGACACGCAACAGAAGTGTCGGAACCGGTGATTTGAGCAACTGGGTGTAGCGCTGCCTGTACGAAGCGTTATTCTCCTCAAACGCATGCCACCGGCCACCTGTCGCCACGACGGGTGAACGGTTCCGCACTGCACGTGATGGAAGCTCTGCCTCTGGGAGTCCCGTGTACCCACCTGTCGGGGTTGACGCCTCGGGCCTGGCTCAGCTGCGCGCAACGGTCCTCGACCACCTGCGCGGCTTCGTCCCCACCGCGTACGCCGTCCCCGCCTTCGCCGCCGCGGTCCCTGCCGGCCTCGGCCCGGCCGGTCCTTGCTATGCCCTGACCGACGGGGGCGCGACGGTGGGCAGACGAGGTCGCGCCGCCGGTGGCTCCAACGCCGCCGGCACCGGCACCCAGGCCACCACCCACCGCCGCCCCACGGCGGACAGCGACCAGGCCCGCATGATGGACCTGGTCGAACGTGCCCAGGCGGGCGAGGCCGAGGCCTTCGGCCGCCTGTACGACCAGTACAGCGACACGGTCTACCGGTACATCTACTACCGCGTCGGCGGCAAGGCGACCGCGGAGGACCTCACCAGCGAGACGTTCCTGCGCGCCCTGCGCCGGATCTCCACCTTCACCTGGCAGGGCCGCGACTTCGGCGCCTGGCTCGTGACGATCGCCCGCAACCTGGTGGCGGACCACTTCAAGTCCAGCCGGTTCCGGCTGGAGGTCACCACCGGCGAGATGCTCGACGCCAACGAGGTCGAGCGCAGCCCCGAGGACTCCGTCCTGGAGTCCCTCTCCAACGCGGCCCTGCTGGAGGCCGTACGCAAGCTCAATCCGCAGCAGCAGGAGTGCGTGACCCTGCGCTTCCTGCAGGGCCTCTCGGTCGCCGAGACGGCCCGGGTGATGGGGAAGAACGAGGGCGCCATCAAGACGCTCCAGTACCGGGCGGTGCGCACCCTGGCCCGCCTCCTCCCCGAAGACGCCCGCTGACCCTCCTACACAACCTCACATTCGGTGACCCCTCGATGACGCTGTGGTCAGATCATCCTTCGTCCGTAACCCAAGTGCCGCGACGCTCGTTGTGCGGAATGCAGGCTCCCTGTGGACACGCTTTGCCCGAAGCCGCTCACCCGAAAGTGTGGATGTGCTCAAGGAAGGCAACCTTCCGGACACCTTGGGGAGTCGATCGTCATGACGAGAGGAGGTGCCGCCAGTGATCGCGAACGTGACCCCGCACCGGCGGGCGAACGCCTTCGCCCAGGCCCTGGAGGATCGGACCCTGTCCGATCTTCCGGATCCGGACTCGGCGGCCGAGCAGTCCGAGGCACCTGCCGAACCTGCCGACCACGACCGGCTGTTGGCCCTGGCGAGCGTGCTCGGCGAAAGAATGCCGCGCCCAGCGCTGGACCCCGAGGTCAAAGTGGTGCAACGAGCCCAGCTCGTTGCCGCCATGGAGGCCATGGTGCTGGAGGAGAGGGCCGGGGGCGGTGCCGCCTCGGACCCTCTGGTGCCCGAACAGCGGACCGGCCGCGGCGCCCACCGGGCGACCTCGCTCCGGAAATTGCGGCCACGCTCCCGCTGGTCCAAGGGCATCGCAGCGGGTGGCCTCACCGTGGGTGTGGCCGCCGGGGCCTTCAGCGGAGTGGCCGCTGCCAGCACCGACGCCCTGCCCGGTGACCACCTCTACCCCGTGAAGCGGGGCATGGAGGACCTGAAGCTGGGGATGGCCGACGACGACGCGGACCGGGGCGAGCTCTATCTCGACCAGGCCTCGAACCGTCTGTCGGAAGCCCGTCGGCTGATGGAACGAGGCCGGCTGGGCGACCTGGACCACGAGTCCCTGGGCGCGATCCGTCGGGCCCTGGCCGGGGTGAAGCACGACGCGGAGGAAGGCCACCGCCTCCTCCAGGCCGCGTACGAACGGGACGGCTCGCTCGGCCCGATCCAGAAGCTGTCGTCGTTCTCCCGCTCCCACCGCGACGCGTGGGGCAAGCTCCGCGGGAAGCTCCCGGCACAGCTCACGGACGTGGGCGGTGAGGTGGAGTCGGTCTTCCAGGCCATAGACGAAGACGTGGCGCCGCTGCAGAGCCTGCTCCCCAAGGCACCGGAGCAGAGCCGCGGCACCGGAGGCACCCCCGGGCCGGCCGCCAAGCCGGGCACCCCCAGCGGCGCCCACCAGTCCGCCCCGGCTGCCGGCACGCCGTCCGGCAGCCCCGCGGCGCCGTCCCCCTCGGGGAGCTCCCGGCCCCCCGCGGGCGGCCTCCTCGGCGGTACGGGCGACCTGCTCAACCCGCCTGCGGGACAGTCGGCCCCGCCGCCCTCGGGCACGCCGGAGAACCCGAAGCCGGACATCACCATCCCGCCCCTGCTCCCGGGGCTCCTTCCGGGCCTGGGTCTGGGTGCGGAGGACGCCGAGTAACAGGAAAGGGGCGGGGCCGCTTCGGCGGCCCCGCCCCTTCCTTCGCTCTTCGGCTGGTTCACCGACAGCCCGTGAACACGTCAGCGCGTGAACACGTCAGCACGTCAGCGCGTCAGAAGAACACGGACCGCCGCTGCACCAGCAGCTTGTAGAGCGTGTGCTGGATCTGCTCCCGCACCTGGTCCGTGAGGTTGAACATCAGCATCGGGTCCTCCGCCGCCTCCGCGGCGTACCCGTCCGTCGGGATGGGCTCCCCGAACTGGATCGTCCACTTCGTCGGCAACGGCACCGCGCCCAGCGGCCCCAGCCACGGGAACGTCGGCGTGATCGGGAAGTACGGGACCCCCAGCAGTCGTGCCAACGTCTTGGCGTTGCCGACCATGGGGTAGATCTCCTCCGCCCCCACGATCGAGCACGGCACGATCGGCGTCCCCGCCCGCAGCGCCGTCGACACGAACCCGCCGCGCCCGAACCGCTGGAGCTTGTACCGGTCTCCGAACGGCTTCCCTATCCCCTTGAAGCCCTCCGGCATCACCCCGACCAGTTCCCCGGCCTCCAGCAGCCGTTGCGCGTCCTCCGCGCACGCCAGGGTGTGCCCCGCCTTGCGGGCCAGCTCGTTGACCACCGGCAGCTGGAACACCAGGTCCGCCGCCAGCAGCCGCAGGTGCCGCTCCGCCGGGTGGCGGTCGTGCACGGCGACCTGGAGCATAAGGCCGTCGAGCGGCAGCGTCCCGGAGTGGTTCGCCACGATCAGCGCGCCGCCCTCCGCCGGGATGTTCTCGATGCCCTTGACCTCGACCCGGAAGTACTTGTCGTACAGCGGCCGCATCAGGGACATCAGGACCTGGTCCGTCAGTTCCTTGTCGTAGCCGAAGTCGTCGACCTCGTAGTCCCCGGTGATCCGCCGCCGTAGGAACGCCAGCCCGCCGGCGAGCCGCCGGTCCCAGCTGTCGCCGGGCGCCGCGGACGGCGCCGGCTCGGCGGCGGCGGTCTCCTCCACCACCGGATCAGCGGCAGGCACCGCCCGCACCCGGCGGGGGATCCGCCGCCGGGGCCGGTCCTCGTCGAACGGAATGACCTTGGCGTCCGCCACTATCGCTTCGCTCCTTCAGCCGCGTAGGCGTCGTCCTCGAGCCCGTCGAGCCCGTCTGCGTCCAGCATGGCCGCCACCCGGTCCACGACCCGCCCGACCCGCTCCGGGGGCAGCAGCCCGCTCCCCCGGCTCCGCGCGAAGTCCGCGAACGTCTCGGCGGTCGTGTAGAGCGGCTCGAAGCCGAGGACCTCGCGCATCTGCGTGGTCTCCACGACCCGGCCGTGGGTGAGCAGCCTCATCTGCTCCGGCGAGAAGTCACTGGCCCCGACCGCGCGCAGCGCCGCGCCCACCCAGTTCAACGCGGGCAGCAACAACGGCACCGTGGGCCGCCCGAGGCGCCGTGAGCACTGGGACAGCAGCAGCACACCGTCACCGGCGATGTTGAACGTCCCACTGTTCAGGGTCCCGCGCCGGGGCTCCCGCGCCGCCAGCCGCAGTACTTCGAGGACATCGTCCTCGTGCACGAACTGCAGCCGCGGGTCGTACCCCAGCACCGTCGGCATCACCGGGATCGAGAAGTACTCGGCGAGCGCCGAATCCGCGAAGGGCCCCAGGATGTTCGCGAACCGCAGGACGCACACCGCGACGTCCGGCCGTCTGCGCGCGAAGCCCCGTACGTAGCCCTCGACCTCGGCGGCGTCCTTGGCGAAGCCGCCAGCCGGCAGGGATTTCGGCTCCGTGGTCTCGGTGAAGACGGCCGGATCCCGGGGGGTTCCCCCGTAGACGCTGGTACTGGACTTCACCACGAGCCGCCGTACCGTCGGCGACTTCTGGCAGGCACCGAGGAGCTGCATGGTGCCGATGACGTTCGTTTCCTTGACGGTGCTGTGCGCACCGCCCGTTCCCGCACTGCCTCCGGTGACCGCGAGATGGACCACCGTGTCCACGGCGTGCTCGGCCAGCACTCTGGCGATCGCCGACTGTCTGATGTCCGTACGGACGAACTCCGCCGATCCGAGCCGGTGCGGCGGTGTCGTCGCGTCCACCGCGATCACCCGCTCGACGTCCGGGTCACGCTGGATACGGCGCACGAAGCGGCCGCCCAACTGCCGGGCAGCCCCGGTGACGAGTACGACCTTCCCCACGAGCTCAGCGCCTCCCTCGAAGAAGTCCCCCGGCTGCACCGCAGCCCCTCCACCAGGATGGTGGAGGGGCTGCGGTAAACACGTACAGCTGCCGTTTACTTCTTGTTACGGCGCTGGACGCGGGTGCGCTTGAGCAGCTTGCGGTGCTTCTTCTTAGCCATCCGCTTGCGCCGCTTCTTGATAACAGAGCCCACGACTACCCTCGCTCACTTCTCTTCACTGGTGCGGGGCGTCTGGGCCCACACGACCTACGTCGGCCTAGCCTACCCGCCCGAGCTCTGAGCTTGTAATCCGAGCGCTTCCGCGTCGTAGCCAGGGGCATCCCGAGCCTCAGTCTCAGGCCGACTCCACCCCCACATAGGACTCTCGGAGGTACTCGTGGACCGCGTTCTCGGGGACCCGGAAGGACCGGCCCACCCGGATTGCGGGCAGATGACCGTTGTGCACCAGCCGGTACACGGTCATCTTCGACACTCGCATCACCGAGGCGACCTCCGCCACGGTCAGGAACTGAACCTCACTGAGAGGCCTCTCGCCAGCAGCCATGACACACCTTGACCTTCCGCGCATGACGGGCACCGGCTTCCCCTCCGGTTACTCCTCGTCGTCGCACGCTCACTCCCCAGAGTAGGGGCGCGTGATACGAGTGGGGAAGAGGAGCTACGGCCACTCCTGCCGCCCCGTCAGACTCGCGCGGCCGAGCACGTACCGCGTGAGCGGTCGGTAGTAGTCCGCTCGCACCGCGTCATCGAGCGGAACGGCCACCGAGACCCGCCCCTCGGCTTCCCCGACGAACAGCGCGGGATCATCCGTATCCGCCAACCCGATGGCCTCCACACCGAGCTGACCTGCACCGCAGACCCACCCGTGGTCCCCCACCACCAACTCCGGCAGCGGCCCGCCGGCCTCCGCGAGGGCCCCCAGGGCCATCCGAACCGGCAGCGGAGAATGGGTGTGCACGCCGGTCGCACTCCCCGGCACCCGCACGCCGGGTTCCCGCACCAGTGCGACCCCCCGTACGTATTCGATGCTGTGCGTGCGTACGCCGAACCGGGTCGCCATGTCGACACTCACCCCCTGCGCGGGGGTGAGGACAACACATCCCGCCGCCGACAACGCCTCCGCCAAAGCGGCGTAGAAGCCCAGGAGCCGATGCGGATGGCCCGTCCCGAACAGCACGGGCGACCGCGCCCGCGCCGCCTCGCACAGCCGCCCCGCGAAGGCCTCCAGCGCGGCCACGGTCCGCTCCGGATCGATCACGTCCGGCCCGCTGACGTGCGCCGGGTCCGCCGAGACCCCGCACTTGTCCGCCATCAGCCTCAGCAGATCACCCTCGCCCCACGCCCGCTCCGGATCCAGCCCCAGCATCACCCGCGGATCCCGTGCCGCGAACAGCCGGTAACTGCGCAGGCTCTCCTCCCGGGAGGTGGCGACGGGCCCGGCCAACCGGGCGGCCAGCAGATGCGCACGCAGCGCGCCGGTGCTCAACACCCTCCGATGCTGCCCCAACGCATCTGGTGGGTCATCAATTCCGGCGAACAGCCCCACAGTTGGCGTAACGATGCGGCAGTGCGCCGTCCGGGCGGTCAGGTCAGCATGCCGCGCAGCGGGAACACCGCCCGACGCGTGGCCAGAACAGCCTGATCCGTCCGGTCGGCCGGGTCGTAGCCCGCGTCCCAATCCGGCCACGACGGGGTCCGCCCGTCCGTCATCCGGGCCGGCGCCGGCTGCCGCGTCCGCGCGTACACCTCGTCCCGCCACGAGGCGGGCACCGCCGCCTCGGGATCCACCGGCCGGTGCGCGGCGATCCCCACCAGGTGCGTCCACGACCGCGGGACGACGTCCACCACCGCGTAGCCGCCCCCGCCGAGCGCCAGCCACCGCCCGTCCGCGTACTCGTGCGCGAGCCGGTGGCAGGCCTCCTGGACGGCCCGCTGGGCGTCCAGCGAGACCGCCAGGTGTGCCAGCGGGTCCTCGAAGTGCGTATCGGCCCCGTGCTGGGTCACCAGCACCTGCGGCCTGAAGTCCGCCAGGAGCTCCGGCACGACGGCGTGGAAGGCCCGCAGCCAGCCTTCGTCCCCCGTCCCGGCGGGCAGCGCGATGTTCACCGCCGAGCCTTCCGCCTCCGGGCCCCCGGTCTCCTCGGGCCAGCCGGTCTGCGGGAACAGCGTCCGCGGGTGCTCGTGCATCGAGATGGTCAGCACCCGCGGATCGTCCCAGAAGGCCGCCTGCACGCCGTCCCCGTGGTGCACGTCCACATCCACGTACGCGACCCGCTCGGCGCCCAGCTCCAGCAGCCGGGCGACGGCCAGCGAAGCGTCGTTGTAGACGCAGAAGCCGGCCGCGCCGCCCGGCATGGCGTGGTGCAGCCCGCCGGCGAAGTTCACGGCGTGCTCGACCTCACCGTTCCAGAGCGCCTCCGCACCCGCCACGGACTGCCCGGCGATCAGTGCGGACGCCTCGTGCATGCCGTGGAAGGCCGGATCGTCCATGGTCCCCAGCCCGTACGAACCGTCCGCGACGCCCGGGTCCTCGGACACCTCGCGCACCGCGGCGACATAGTCCTCCCGATGGACCAGCCGCAGCGTCGAGTCCCCGGCCGCGGGAGCCGCCCGCACCTCCATCGCCCGGTCCAGCCCGAAGGCACGCACCAGGCCCATGGTCAGCGCCAGGCGCACCGGGTCCATCGGATGGCTCGGTCCGAAGTCATACCTCGTGACCGCCTCGTCCCACATCAACAACCCGCGCCCGCTCATGCCGGACACCGTATCCGGCGCCCTCGGAGCCGAACGAGCGGGCTTGGAGGAGTGTCACCAGGACCAGCGCCATCGGCACCAGCATCGCGCCCCGATAGCTCCACGCGTCGCCCACCGCCCCGACGAGCGGGGACCCGATCAGGAAGCCGACGTAGTTGAAGATGTTGAGCCGCGCGACGGCCGTGTCCGACGCCCCCGGGAAGAGCCTCCCCGCGGCCGCGAAGGTCTGCGGCACGATCACGCACAGCCCGATCCCCAGCATCGTGAAGCCGACCATCCCCACCCAGGCCCCCGACGCCGAGGCCACCACGGCGAACCCGCCGGCCGCCACCAGCGTCCCGGCCCGCACCACGGCCGCCGCCCCGAAGCGCCGTACGCCCAGGTCCCCGACGGCCCGCCCCACGAGGGTGGTCACCATGTACACGTTGTAGGGGACGGTCGCCATCTGCTCCGAGCTCCCGAGCACGTCCTGGAGGTACTTGGCACTCCAGTTCGCCACCGTCGAGTCCCCGATGTACGCGCACGCCATCACCAGGCAGAGCGGCAGCAGCAGCTTGAACCCGCCGGCCCCCAGCCCCTTCCCGACGGCCTCGTCCTGCCCCGCCGGCCCGTCGACGTAGTGCCTGCTCCCCAGGAAGGCCGCCGGCAGCAGCACGACCACGGCCGGGAGGTAGCCGGCGAAGAGGTTCAGCTCCCAGTGCGCCCCCACCCACGCGGCCGAGGCCCCCAGGATCCCGCCGAGGCTGTACGCGGCGTGGAAGCCGAGCATGATGCTCCGCCCGTAAGCCCGTTGCAGGCTGACCCCGAGCATGTTCATCGAGGCGTCGAGCGCGCCCACCGACAACCCGAACGCCCCCAGCGCCACCGCCACGTGCCACATCCGACCGCCGGCCCCGACGCCGAGCAGGGACAGCAGCACCAGCGGCTGCGCCCACCGCAGTACGACGCTGGGCGCCACCCGTTTCACCAGGTGCTCGGTGGCCACGCTCGACGCGCCCGCGAGGATCGGCACGGCCGCGAGGAACGCGGGCAGCAGGCCGTCTGATATCCCGTACCGGTCCTGGATGGCCGGGATCCGTGTCACAAGCAGCGCGAAGGCGACGCCTTGCACGAAGAAGCTGAACCCCAGAGCGCCGCGGCCACGCCGCAGCCGCACATCATCCGTCATGGCGGGTCAGCGTAGGCCCACGGGCTACCCGTGGGTAGAGAGATCACATACCCAGTCCTGCTTCCAGCCCGAGCAGTCCGGTGAGCTGCTTCATGTCACCGAAGTGGCCGGTGGCTCCGGGGAGCCGGTCGGCGGGCAGCATCGCGGTGAACCCGTACACGTCCATGCCCGCGGCGCGGGCGGCCTGGATCCCGAGCGGACTGTCCTCCACGACCACGCACCGGGCAGGCTCCACGCCCATCCGCCGCGCCGCGTGCAGGTACAGATCGGGAGCGGGCTTCCCCTGCCCCACGTCCTGCGCGCTGAAGATCCACTCCTCCTCGAACCACCCGTCGAGCCCGGCGACCCGATGCCCGACCCTGATCCGCTCGTGACTCCCGGAGGAGGCCAGGCAGTACCCGATGCCTTGCGCGGTCAGCGCCCCCAGCACCTCCTCCACGCCGGGGACGGGCTTCAGCTCCTGCTCGAAGGCGGCGACGGTCCGCGCGTGCAGGGTCTCGTCGAAGTCGGCCGGCAGCTGCTGCCCGGTCCGTTCGAGGACGAGGTCGTGCACCCGGTGCACGGCGGATCCCATGTAGTCGCGGACCGACTCCTCGTAGGTGGTCGGGTGCCCCAGCTCGGTCAGGTACCCGGCGAGGGTGCTGTTGGCGAGCGGCTCGCTGTCCACCAGCACGCCGTCGTTGTCGAAGATGACGAGGTCGTAGCCCATACCCCCACAGTACGAACTAAAGGGACGTAGGGCCCGTCTCGCCGGGCCGCCGACGACGCGTCACCGGACTGCTGCGGCCATTCGGACGACAGAGGGCGGACGACAGACGTGGGGCCGGCCCGATCGGCCCGTGAACGCAGAAAAGCCCCGCACCATAAGGTGCGGGGCTTTCCCACAATGATTGTTCGGCGGCGTCCTACTCTCCCACAGGGTCCCCCCTGCAGTACCATCGGCGCTGAAAGGCTTAGCTTCCGGGTTCGGAATGTAACCGGGCGTTTCCCTAACGCTATGACCACCGAAACACTATGAAATTTGAACATGCTGGTGTTGACACAGCTGTTCGTTATTTCAGAACTAACACAGTGGACGCGAGCAACTGAGGACAAGCCCTCGGCCTATTAGTACCAGTCAGCTTCACCCGTTACCGGGCTTCCACATCTGG
>NZ_JBICYT010000014.1:0-10099 GCF_043201215.1 Streptomyces sp. NPDC048331
CCACCGACAGCAACCCCGACAACGGCCGGCGGCAGAGAACACCCCGACCGCCGACCACCGACCGGGCAGGACAGGACCAGGGACGAAGAGACACCCACGGCAGGCCCACCGACACGAACCACGACCACGAAACGGACCACCCCACCACCCGGACGACCCGACCGTCCCCCGACACAAGAACACCGACAACGACCGCAACCCACCACACCCGCACTCCCACGCCCCCGGGGAGAGCGGCACCCTCCGGAACGGACCACGCCCCCTCAGAACGACGCTCCGATCCCGGCCACCCGAGCCGACGGCCCCGCCCGACCCCCCGGCAACGGGCCTCGACCGCCACGGGCACCAACCAGGCCCAGGACGCCCACCACCACAGCGTCGAACCTCACCACCCGCAGGAACACCGACACGCGCACCGAACACGACACGACCCGGCCGGAACCCGACCGACCCGCCCGGCCCCTCCCGTGCACGACCGATCCGCCGACGACCACCCCACCGGCGCCAGCACACCCGCCACACCCACCACGCCCGCACCACCCGCATGAATCCCACCGGACCCGACAACCCCGCCCCACCGCAACACAGCGCCCGGTGGCCCCCGAAGCAGGTGAACGGCGGGAGTCGCCGTGTCCCGCTCGACGGACACCCCCACCACCACGCAGGATGAGGAACCGTGATGACAGTCCTGATCGTCGGCGTACCGGAAGGCCCGGAACTGGAACACCTACGGACACGGATCCAACGCAACCCCCACTTCCGAGTCATCTCCCACGCCCACACACCCGCCGTGGCCCTCGCCCACGCCCGAGCCCTCCTCCCCGACATCACCGTCCTCACCCTCCCCGGCACCCTCCAGGACAACCCCACCGCACTCGACGTCCTCCACGGCGTACGAGCCCTCGACCCACCCGGCGCCGTCGTACTCCGCACCCCCACAGGAACCACCCCCCACGACCCCGACAACCTCACCACCCCCGGAGCCGTCCACCACATCCGCACCAACGACACAGAAAGCCTCATACGAGCCCTCCACACCATCGGACAACGCCGCGCCACCTGCGACCCCGACCACACCCCCTAGGGCGCTTCTTTCCGATCATCGGATCGCTGCGCCGTTGACCGACGCGCAGTGAGCGCGGATAGAGCCGTTGTTGCCTGATCGGACCCGAGGCGAGGCGGTCGGTGGCGTGATCACCGGCAGGTGATCGATGCGATCGCGTGGAAGTTCCAGACCGGGTCTCAGTGGGTGCACCGCCCCGCTGAGTACGGCTCGTGGAAGGGTGTCTATACAAGGCTGCGGAACTGGGCCATCGATGGCACCTGGGAGCGGGTCTTCACCGCGCTTCTCGCCCAGGCCGATGCCGCTGGCGACCTGGACTGGGTCGTCGCGGTTGACTCCACGATCGTGCGCGTGCATCAGAACGGTGCCGGGGCTCGCAAACAGGGGCCCCGGCTGACGAACCTGCGGACCATGCGATCGGGCGCTCTCGTGGTGGGCTGACCACGAAGATCCATCTCGCTGCTGACAGCCGCTGTCGCCCGTTGTGTTTCGTGCTCACGCCCGGGCAGGCCGGAGACGCGCCGGCGTTCGATCACGTGATGGCTGCCATCCGGGTCCCGCGTCGAATTGGCAGGCCCGGGACCACACCATTCGTGGTGTCGGCGGACAGGGCGTACTCGTCACGGGCCATCCGGGACCACCTACGACGACGCGGAATACGGGCCGTGATCCCACAACCTGCCGACCAGATCGCCAACCGCAAGCGCCGGGGCCGCGGTGGCGGGCGCCCACCCGGATTCGACCGCGAGGCCTACAAGCGACGCAACACCGTCGAACGCTGCATCAATCGCCTCAAGCAGTGGCGCGGCCTGGCTACCCGCTACGAGAAGACCGCCACGGTCTACCGCGCCGGCCTCCTCATCGCGGGAATCTTCTTTTGGTCCGCCCGCTGAGAACACGCAGTTCACGGACGTAGGCATTCTCCTGGCGGGTCGAAGCAGACGAGTCCGTGCTCGCGAGCCAGCGCAGCGGCGTACTCGGACACTTCCTCAGCCTTGCCATAGGACATGAGCAGGTACACGATCGGGCCCGATGCCTCCTCGATGACCGGCGGTGACGCCCATACGACACTGCGGTCGTCGTCCGGGTATCGCGTGACGAGGGCTTCCACGTAGGCCGCAATGCGCGGCACTGGAGGCACGACAACCTGGTCCGACTCCAGGTAGCGCTCGTAGAGCTCGTCGTAGGTCGAGCCCGCTTGGTCGTCATCGAGTGGACGGTCGCCGTCCCACACCGCAAGGTCATAGCTCACCAGCGCATCGTCGCAGGCAGCAGTTCCGCCAGAGCCGGCAGGCCCTGCGATCGAGCCGCCAACAAGTGATCCGAAAGAGAGCTCCTAGCTGCAGTCCCACATGAACCGGCCTTCGAGGTGGTCGGAGCTGAGGAAGAGGAAGCCGGTTCCGTAGCCGAAGTTGAGGAAGAACGGGTCCTCCTTCGCCTCACCCCGATCCTCGAACTGGCAGAGGAACCGCCAAGATGCATCGATGCCGAAGGCCTCGTCGTTGGGGTAGATGGCCTCGCCCCCCAAGAAGTCCTTGGGCCAGTCCTCCTCGGGGTATTCGACGTCTGGGCCCTCGCCTCGCAGCCATCGAGAGCAGGCGGCGGCCTGGTTGGCTGCCTCGTCGAGTTCTGGCGACATCGGAGTCAGGTCTGTGAGCCATTCGACGGGAACCTCCGTGTAGTCCGGACCCCACCGCCACAGGGTCCGCCCCTGTGTGCCGAGGGAGCCGATCGACGCGAAGGGCGGTATCCGCCCACCCGGCTGGACCAGAACGACGGCCTCGCCGTCCTCCGGAGTGTCGCCGCCCATGACCACACCCTCCTCATGCAGGAACAGGTACGCGAGGCGCACCTCGTCTCCCGGCACTCGGAACTGGCCGATGAACACCAGGGGCTCGCCTGTACGGGGATGCTCTGGCCAGGCCCGTTCGTCCAGCCAGACCGGCTGCCCGCCGAACTTCGACACCGGTTCAGTAACCGGCTCGCGCGCAGCACGGAAGGACATCCGTAGCCGCGGCAGGAAGGCTGCATCGTAGGGGCCCGCGGCCCGGCCTGTCGGCTCGGAGATCATGCCCCCGACGCTACGACACCCCACCGACAGCACCCAGCCTGGGCCGACTCCTTCAGATCCTGCCCGACCTGCAAGATCCGAAAGAGACGGCCTTGGCCGTTTCCTTCGGATCACCTTCCACGGTCTTGCCCGGCCTGGATACGGTGATGGCATGACGACAATCCTGCGGCACCCCCGACCTGGATTCATGTGGGATTGGTGGGCAGTGGACGCTCAGGGCTTCCTCGTACAGTTCAGTGGCGGGCCTGCTCCTGAGCGTCTTCTGGTGCATGTGGATCGTGTCGACGCCGCAGCTGCATGGGCCGAGGAGAACTTTCCCGCGTGGTTCAACGATGCTCCCCCATCGCTTCACGCCTTCAACTGCAACGGCGAGCTGCCGGTCTACACCCGTAACAGCGTCCTGGGCTCCCCGTTGCGACTGTCCGACGCTCCGGCAGCCATCGCCGACGTTGCAGCCCTGGTTGAACTGCACAAGGCAGTGGGAGACGCCTGGACGGTTCACCTCGACCAGGGATGGGTCTAGGCAGCCGCTGGGGTCATCTGGCTGACCAGATGAAGATGGCGGCGATGTGGAGTCCGGCGAGGTGGATGGTGGCGGTCTCGTCGTATCGGGTGGCCGGACCGCGCCACTGCTTGATCTTGTTGATGCACCGTTCGACGGTGTTGCGCTGTTTGCAGGGCTCGCGGTCGAAGGTTGGCGGACGGCCACCGAGCCGGCCCCGCCGCTTGGGGTTCGCGGCCTGGTCGGAGGGTTGCGGGATCACCGCCCGGATCCCTGGTCGGCGGAGATGGGCTCGGAGGGCGCGGGACGAGTAGGCCTTGTCGGCCGGGACCACATCCGGGGTGGTCCTGGGTCAGCCGACCGGCCGGGGCACCCGCAGGTGGGCCATGACCTGGGTGAACGCGAGCGCGTCACCGGCCTGCCCGGGTGTGAGGACGAAGGCGAGCGGGCGGCATTGGCTGTCCGCGGCGAGGTGGATCTTGGTAGTCAGTCCGCCGCGGGATCGTCCGAGGGCATGGTCGTGCGGCTCGTCGGCCGGGGCCTCTTTTGACGGGCCCCGGCGGCGTGCTGGTGAGCCCGGACGATGGTGGAGTCGACCGAGACCATCCGGCCGAGGTCGCCTTCGGCGTCGGCCTGCGCGAGGAGGCGATGAAGACCTTGACCCAGGTGCCGTCGGCGGCCCATTTCCGCAGCCGGGTGTGGGCGCCTTCCCACGAGCCGAAATGCCCGGGCAGGTCCATCCACGGAGTACCGGTGCGGGACTTGTACGCGATCGCGTCGATCACCTGTCGGTGATCACGCCGACGCCAGCCCCGCTTTGGTGTCCTGTCCGGCGGTAAAGGCTCGATCCTCGCCCAGTGGGCGTCAGTCAACGACCGCATTAACCAACGATCAGATGATCCGAAGGAAACGCCCTATCACTCCCCGCAAGACACCCAGGACGAGTCCACGCCAAAGATCCCTTTTGCACGAGGGCCCGACGGGGTGAGAGCGGACAGCGCAAGATCCTTGTAGACGGACAAATCGGGTCTTGCTCTGCGGACAGTTCATCTCCCTGCTGGTAGGGCCGTTCGGGCGAAAGTCTGATCTACCGTCCTCGTTTCCGAACAAATGATCCCTCCGGCTGCTCACGCTCGGTGTTGACGACATCGAGTGAGTGAGTTCGGCCGGAGGGATCGTTGAGGAAGTCTGCCAGGGAAGTTATGGAAATCTTCGAGGCTCTCGACGCCACTGAGTGCGTCCACTCGGCTGCCGCGCTGGCGGGAGTGGACCCGAAGACCGTGCGCCGGTACGCACGGCTGAGGGACATGGGTGCCAGTGAGAGTGCGCGGGCGGTACGGGCGAAGAAGATCGATCCGTTCGTTCCGAAGATCGAGGAGTGGGTGGAGCGGTCGCAAAGCCTGGTCCGCGCCGACAAGCTCCACGAGCGCCTGCAACTGCTCGGGTTCACGGGCGATGAGCGCACGACCCGGCGTGCGGTCGCGGCGGCGAAGGAGCGGTATCGGGCCGGCAAGCGCAGGACGTATCGTCCGTGGATCACTGAGCCGGGGCTCTGGCTCCAGGCGGACTGGGGCTGGGGGCCGAAGGTCCCCGGTCTTGACGGCGAGCCGCGGCAGACGCTGTTGTTCTGCGCGTGGCTGGCCTGGTCGCGCTATCGCGTGGTGATCCCGACCTGGGACCGCACGCTGCCCACGTTGATCTCGTGCCTGGACGCGACGCTGCGTCAGATCGGCGGAGTGCCCACCTACGTACTGACCGACAACGAGCGGACGGTGACCATCGACCGTGTCGCCGGCGTTCCGGTCCGTCACCCCGAGGTGGTCGTCGCGGGCCGGCATTACGGCACGCAGGTCCACACCTGCGTGCCGTTCGATCCTGAGTCCAAGGGCGGCTCGGAGGCCACCGTCCGCATCGCGAAGGCGGACTTGGTGCCGACCTCGGCGAATCTTCGGTCCGGTTACGAGTCTTTCGCCGAACTCAGTGGCGCTTGCGCCTTGTTCTGTCACACGGTCAACCAGCGCATCCACCGCGAGACATTGAGGACGCCGGCTTCCGCGCTGGATGTCGAGCGGCTGCGGCTGCACCCGCTGCCGCCCGGCCCCCACACACTCGCGCTGGGTGAGTCGCGGATCGTCAAGAGCGATCAGACGGTCAGGTTCGGGCAGGTCCGTTACTCGACCCCGCCCGGCCTGGTCGGGCAGGAGGCGTTCGTCCGCGCGGACGGCGACGAGCTCGTCGTCGTGGTCGACGTCGGCCGGCTGCCTCACCGGCCGGAGTGGCTCCAGGGGCCGGCCGGGCTGACCGAGGTCGCCCGGCACAAGCTCTCGCTGCCGGGCAGGCCCGTGATCGTGAACGCGCACTACCCGGACCATCCGCAGGATCCGGCCGGTGGGCCCCGCCCGCCGAAGGTCAAACCGACCACCCAGGAAGAGGAAGCGTTCCTGGCACTCGGGCCCGGCGCGAGGCAGTGGCTGATCGAGGCCGCGGCGAACGGCGTCACACGGATGCGGGTCAAGATGGCCGCCGCGGTCGAGCACGCCGCCCTGGTCGGGGCGGGCGAGGTCGACGCGGCCCTCGGACTCGCGGCCGCGGCACGCAGGTTCGCCGACGACGACGTCATGTCCATCGTCCGCTACCGGGCCACCGGCGCCAGGCCCTCAGACCTGGTCGTCGCCGACGAGGCCCACTCGGTCCAGCCCGGGACCGGGGCCTGGGCCGCCTTCGGCCGAAACCCCTGAGCCCGGGCCTCCCCGCCGCCGCAGGCGGCGGCCGGGAGGTCTGTTCACCCAGGCTGGCACCGATCCGCGGTGCCGGCACGTCAGAGAGGTGCATCCAGATGACCACCACGCTCACCGACCCGACCACGGCCTGTGTCCCGACCCCGGTTCCGGCCCCGCCGGCGCCGCCCCCGATCCCGGCCGAGCTGGACGCGGTGCTCCGCCGCATGCGGTTCCCCTACCTGCGTGATGCCGCCCCCGAGGTCCTGGCGACCGCGCGATCGCAGCGGTGGGACCCGGCCGAGGTCGTGCGGATCCTGCTGGAGGCCGAGATCGCCGGACGCAGCGCGGCCACCAAACGCAACCACCGCAAGCAGGCGAACCTGCCCTCCGGCAAGACCTTCGACTCCTGGAAGGAAGCCGAGTCCTCGATCCCGGCGCCGACCCAGCAGGCGCTGATGACGCTGGAATGGGTTCACAGGGCGGAGAACCTCGCGATCGCTGGAGCCAGCGGCACGGGGAAAAGCCACTTCGCCGAGGCCCTGGCCAACAAAGCCATCGAGGAGGACATGCAGGTCGCCTGGTTCACCCTGGAGTCGCTGACCGCCACTCTGGGCCGGGCCGCGGTCGACAACTCGGTCTCCAAGACCGTCGCGAAGATCACCCGCTGCGAGTTGATCGTGGTCGATGACATCGGGCTGCTGCCCTGCGGCCAGGCCGCCGCCGAGGCGTTCTACCGGCTGATCGATGCCGCTTACGAGCGTCGCTCGGTGATCGTCACGAGCAACATCCATCCCGCCGGATTCGATTCGATCATGCCCAAGACACTCGCGACCGCGGCCGTCGACCGGCTCCTGCACCACTCACACATCGTCCTGACCGAGGGCACCAGCCTCCGTCTCGCCCAGGCCACCAGCGGCCAGGGCGTCGTCCCCCTCGCCTGAACCGGCGACGGCACGCGGGGCCCGGCCGGAATCCCAGTGCCGACCGGCCCCGAACTGCCCACCCCGGCCAGTCCACCGCGGCACTGGGAGCCCAACGGCCTGAGGCGAAGTGGGTCGACAGGCACCACGCACCTCACCAGATGCGCGGCCTCGGCCTGCCAAGGCCACCACGTCAGGAACTGTCCGGCGGATCTTGAGCCGCCAGCGTATGGACGGCAGTGGGGAAGTGCGGAGATTGCCTGGCACCGGCATGGTCGGGTCCCACCAGGCCCAGCCATAATGTGGGCATCTTCGGGCCGGGCGTAACTCGCGCTTCTGGCCTGTCAGCGGTCGGAGCGGAGCGGCACCATGGCATGGGTAGTAGGAATGGGCGGACTCTTGGGGCTGCTGGCGATCGCTCTGGGAATCGTGACACTGCGGACGGGGTGGATCCTGCCCACGGCGCGTCGCCACGTCTGCAGGCCGAAGCTCCACGGCCTTGGTGCCCTGCTCACGGGCACGTCTCCGCTTCTGCAGAGCCTCTTCTACTTTGGAATCTTGCCGAGCGTCTCCTGGGAGGCCCGTTTCTTCGGCGGAAACGCCTTCCTGCTCGGTGGGCTCCTCCTCATCGCTCTCAGTCAACTGCTGCCGCTTCGCCGAAACGCGGAGCACGCCGAACCCTCAGGCGCCTGAAGGCTGTCACCCGGTCACCACCCAGGGGCCCGCGCCGACACGACAGGCCCCACCAGGCCCGTCACCCCCACCCGAACAGGTGACAAAAAGTCATACCGCAGCGGGAGATGAACTGTCCGCCGGCAAGGACCACGAACTGTCCGTCCACCCGGACGGGGCAATGTCCGTGGACACGGGGCGGGACGTGTGGGGTGCCGGCCGTTCTACGTGCGGCGGACCGTCACGGTCCGGACGGCCGGGCTGCGGGGCGAGAGGTGCCGTACAACCCTGGCGGTAGTCGGGAATCAACTCCTGGCGGGCCGACAGGGACGGTGGCCGGCCGTTACGTTGTCGCCCGTTCCGAACATCCGTGACGGAGGAGCGCCGTATGACCCGTTTGGCCGATGACCCCCGCAGGCGCGTGGTGTGGGGAATATCCCTGGTCCTGATCGCGGTCACCGCGCTCCTGGCAGGCGTGCCCACTCCCGCCGGTGCCGCGGCCGGGGCGGCGGCACCGGCGGGAGTGGGCGCGCCACCCATCCCGGTGCTGTCCTGGGGTCCGTGCGACGGGTCGGAGGACGGCTTCGAGTGCGCGACCGCCCAGGTGCCGTTGGACCACCGCCGGCCCGCCGGACCCACGCTCGCCCTCGCGGTCACCCGCCGCCCGGCGACCGACCCGGCGCACCGCACCGGTGTCCTGGTGCTGCATCCCGGGGGACCCGGCAACTCCGGGGTGAACTTCGCCCGTAGCAGCTACGAGGCGCTGCCCGCGTCCCTGCGCGGCGCCTTCGACGTCGTCGGGTACGACATGCGCGGTGTGGCGCGCAGCGGCCAGGTGGAGTGCTGGAACGACGAGGAGTACGCGGCGGCGGTCGACGGGGCGCGCGGTGTGCCCGGGCCGGGGGCCCTGAAGGAGGCCGTGCGGCAGGGGGCCGACTTCGCCGCCGCCTGCCAGGAGCGCTCCGGGGACCTGGTGCCGTTCATCGGTACCGGGTCGAACGCCAGGGACCTCGACCTGCTGAGGCAGGCCCTGGGCGAGGAGACGCTCTCCTTCTACGGCCGCTCCTTCGGCAGTTACGTCGGTACCGTGTACGCCGCGCAGTTCCCGCGGCGGGTGCGTGCCATGGTGCTGGACGGGGCCTACGACCCGCGCCGCTACGCGGATGTGCCGTACGCGTACGACGCCGGGCAGTTCGCCGCCCTGGACGCGGCTGTCGGCCGGTTCCTGGACTGGTGCGGGCGTGATCTGGTGGCCTGCGGGTTCGGCGACGGCCGGCCGCGACAGGCGTTCGAGGAGCTGAAGCGGAATCTGGACGCCGACCCCGTGATCACGGCGAGCGGGCGTCCGGCCACCGGCTACACCCTTGCCTACCGTCTGATGTTCAACATCAACGCGGGCAAGGAGATCTGGCCGTACCTGGGACAGGCACTGCGCTCGGCGCAGGCGCGGCAAAGCTCGTTCCTGCTGTCGCCGCCCTCACCCGCGTCGTTCGACTTCCTGAACGTCAACATGGCCGTGGAGTGTGCCGACCGCCTCTACCCGAGCAGTCGGCCGCTGCTGGGTGCGCTGGTGGGCGCCGAGGCGGCGTCCGCGCCGTTGTTGGGGCCGCCGATCGGTCTGGGGCCGCCGACGTACGACCACAACCACGCACCCACCTGCGCCCAGTGGTCGGCGGAACGTCCGAGCCGTTTCCAGGGCTCCTACCGGGCGGCCGGTTCCGCCCCGATCCTGGTGCTCGGGACGACCGGGGACCCGGACACCCCCTACCAGGACGCCGTGGCGCTGGCCGGGACGCTGGACAGTGGACGGCTGCTGACCTTCGCCGCCGAGGGGCACACCGCCTACCACCGCAGCGCCTGTGTCAGCGCCCTGGTCGACGACTACCTCGCCACGCTCGCCCTGCCCGCGCGAGGCACCGTCTGTGCGGACGAGGCTCCCCCGGAGCCGTTCGGCCGCCGCACCGCGGGCATCGAGGTCGACGAGACGCGCGACGTGATCCCCGTTCTGCGCTGAACGCGCCCCCGGCCGGCGGGACGGAAGACGTGGGGGGGGGGGGGGGGGGGGGGGGCGGGGCGGGCGCGGGGGGGGGGCCCCCCCCCCCCCGCGGGGGGGGGGGGGGGGGCGCGCGTCGGAGGGGGCGCGTGTGGGGT